>NZ_JBKKAP010000179.1:0-53491 GCF_046714615.1 Paeniglutamicibacter sp. | reverse complement strand
TTGGTATCAACAAACTTGGCACACTATTGAGTTCTCAAACAACAGACGCTTCCAACCTCCACGACCCGGGCTTATGATTCCTGCCGGCGCTTCGCTCTGGAGCAACTTTACTATCTTAGACCCATTCTAACCCGGAGTCAAATCGACTTCCGAAGTTCATTTGGAATTCCTTGCAATCGGCTCCGCGTTTCACCCTTTCGGGCTACGTTGCGGTGCTCGGTGCGAGAAATAACTCTACGCGCATCCGGCCCGAATGTCCAAACGGCGGGCACCTGCACCGCCGGAGCACCAAAACCCCGGGAACACGGGGCCGGACCCCGGCTTGGGACTGAATTTCCAGTCATTCGGTAGAAAATATCAATTGAGCGCTGCATCACAACGACATCACGGAGTCGGTCATAGACTGAAAATATGCCTGAACTTCCAGTAAACGCATCGGCCAGTCTCCATCCCGTCAACGCTTTGCAGCAGATGCTCGGCTACACCGAGCCCATCTTCAATGCCTCCATGGCCGGGGCGGCCGGCGGCGCACTGGCCGCTGCGGTATCGTCGGCCGGCGGCTTTGGCATGTTGGGCATCGGTGGCGATGTCACCAAGGAATGGATCGACAATGAGGCGTTACTTGCCTCGTCCTCCGGTCGGGGCTGGGGTGCCGGGCTCATGGCCTGGGTCCTGGCGAAGAACTTGGAACCCCTGGAGCATGTTCTGGCACATGGCCCGTCCTTTGTCTGCGTCAGCTTTGGCGAGCCCGGCCCCGCCGCCGCGCTGGCACATGAGTCCGGGACCTTGGTGGGAATGCAGGTCGGGAATGCAGCAGAACTTTCCCGCGCCTTGGAGGACGACATCGACGTGGTGATCTGCCGGGGGAATGAAGGCGGAGGACATGGGCGCAATGAAGTCTCCACACTTCCCCTTCTCCAGCTGGCCCTGGAGAAAACCTCCAAGCCGGTCATTGCCGCCGGAGGCCTGGCCACGGCGGCCGGGGTCGCCGCCGTACTGGGTGCCGGTGCTTCGGCCGCATGGATCGGCACACGCTTTGCCGCAGCGACGGAATCGATCAGCCACCGGAACATCAAGGAAGCCATTGGGGCCGCCGGCATTGATGACACCCTCTACACCCGCGCCTTTGACATCGCCCAGCGCATTGACTGGCCGCTTGAATACGGCGGCCGGGCCCTTCGCAACGACTTCAGCGACACCTGGGCCGAAGACCTCGAGGCCCTCGGCGCCGTCGTCGGGGCAAACGATGCCCTGACCAACTCCATCAACGACGCCCGCGCGAAGGCCGACATATCCTTGGCGCCTGTCTATGCCGGCCAGTCGGCGGGGCTGTCGGTGGCTGGGCAAAGCGCCGCGGAGATCATTGCCGACCTTGCCGGCTTCCGTTCGTTGCTGCTGCAGGCTGCCCGACTTTGGGATACCGCATAGGCGAACCGGGCAGGAAAGGTCAGTAGCCCAGTGTCATGTTGTCGATCAGCCGGACCTCGCCGACCTTCGCCGCCACCAGCAGCAATCCCTCTCCGGTGAAGGGGGTGTCCTGGCAATTGAAGGCCAGCTCCTGCAAGGTGTTCGGGTCAACCAGCTCGAAGTAGTCCAGCTCCACCAGCGGTTCCATCTCGAAGAGCCCCGCTGCGTCCTCCAGATGGAGAGGTTCGTGGCGATCGGCCCGGTCCCTGACCAGGCCCAGTGCCCGGTGGATCACCAGCGCCGCCTTGACCTGCTCCGCGGTAAGGAATTGGTTCCTGCTGGAAAGGGCCAGGCCTTCGGTGCTGCGGATGATCGGCACCGAACGGATTTCGACGGGGTAGTTCATGTCCGCCACCATGCGGTTGATGAGCACCAGCTGCTGCGCATCCTTTTGCCCGAAGTAGGCGCGGTAGGAAACGGGGACCCCGAGCGTGGCAGGGGGCATGGCAAAGTGGAGCAGCTTGGCCACCACGGCGAGCATCCCGTCGAAGTGCCCGGGGCGCGAGGCCCCCTCGAACTTCGAACCCAGCGCGCCGGAATCGAGCTTGATCAGCGGGCGGCCATCCGGGTAGACCTCGGCCGCCTCGGGGGCAAAGACGATGTCGGCGCCGGCGCGGGCCAGGATCTCGACGTCGGCCTCGAGGGTGCGCGGGTACCTGGCGAAATCCTGCGCATCATTGAATTGCAGCTCGTTGACGAAGATGCTGACCACCAGCACGTCGTTCTGCGCCCGGGCGGCGGACACCAGGGACTCATGTCCCGAGTGCAGGGCGCCCATGGTGGGCACCAGCCCCAGGGTGGCGGTGCCCCGCGCCGGCGCCTTCGACTCGATGGCCCGGGAAATCGCCGCCGAAAGCTCGGCTGCGGTGCGGACGATGCGGGGGGTGCGGCTGGCGGGATCTGCTGGTGTGCTCACCGGCCCAGTTTATCCGCCGGTTCCGCCGATGGACCTAGTGTGTCGGTGCGCCCAATGCGGCCAGGATCCCGTCGAGGGTCTCCCTGTTGATCAACCCGCGGGCATGGGCGCGGAGCGCGGTCGCCCGGCTCATGGCCAGGTAGCCCTCCCGGGTGTCCTCGCCGATGTCCTCTCCGGCCAGTGCGGCCCGGTGCGCGGCAACCGTCTGCACGTCCCCGCGGGCCACCGGCCCGGTCAGCGCGCCCTCCCCTGAAGCCAGCGCATTTTCCAGCGAGGCACGCATGAGCGCGGACAGCACCCGCTCGGGATGCTCGACGCCGATGCCCGCCAGGATGCCCGCCGCCTGCCCGGCAACCGTCACCAGGTGGTTGGAGGCGTGCGACAGGGCCGCGTGGTACTTGACGCGGTCCTCCTCGGCGATGACCACCGGTTCGCCGCCCATTTCCACCACGAGCGCCTGGGCGATGGGAAGAACCATGTTCGAGGCGCTGACACCGAAGACGCAGTCGCCCAGCCGCTCCAGGTCCATGCTCATCCCGGTGAACGTCATGGCCGGGTGGATCGCCAGCCCGATGGCGCCTGCAGCCATCGCCGGGGCCAGCACCTCGGTGCCGTAGCGCCCGGCGGTGTGGACGACCAGCTGGCCGGCCTGCCAGTGCCCGGCCGCGGCAAGCCCGGCGACCAGGTCCGCCAACGCGTCGTCGGGAACCGCCAGGATGACCAGTTCGGCGCGGCGCAGGATCTCGGGGATCTCCAGCACCGGCACATCCGGAAGGAGCATCTCGGCACGTTCCCGCGAGGCCTCGGAGACGGCATGGACGCCAACCACCTGGTGCTCGGCCGCGCGCAAGGCGGCACCCAGCACGGCGCCGACCTTGCCGGCGCCGATGACGCCCACCCCCAGCCGTCCAGGCTTGCCCGTGTTCCTCATGCGTCCCCCAGCCAGTGGTTTGAATCGGTTTGCTTCCGCGCCGCGGCGGCGCGGTCGGCCTGTTCCAGGAACAATGCCCGTCCCGCGTCGATGTCGAGCTGGCGCACCAGCGGCACCACGGGCCCCGGGATCGTGGCCAGCGACAGGTCCACCACGCCCAGGCGCCGCGCCAGCGGGCCCTGCCGCAGGGAAAGGCCCTGGGTGCGGGCATGCGGCACGATGGCGATGGTGCGGTGCAGCGCGCCGTTGCGTGCCACCAGCGCGGTGTCGGTCAGCGCGTAGCCCTGCCGGTGGTACGCCAGGGGGGAGAGCGGGCGGACCCTGGGCGGGGACACCACGAAGCCGTGGTCGGTGCCGCTTCCGTTGATGGCAGCGGCAAAGAATTCGCGCGGCGCCTCGACGCCGGGGGCAGGCAGCACCACCGAGAGCACCGCCAGCACGTCCTCGTAGGTGCCCACCGGCAGCAGCACGCTGCGTTGCTCGGCGTCGTTGGCGGCCCCGCCGCCGATGCCCGCAACATTCACCGTGACCCTGTACCAGCCCAACCGCCGCCAGAGGAAGGGCGCGGAGACCTTGATGGCCTGGACCCGGCCCGGGGGCACCGTTTGGTGGCGGGTGTCCAGCAACCCGTAGCCCAGGCGCAATCCGTCGGCGCTCGTGGCCGCCTTGAAGTTGTAGCCGGTGTTGAGGTTGTTCCACAGCGCGCCCGCCATGCCCAGCAGCGCCGGCAGCAGGTAGAACGGTGCGAAGCCGTCGATGGTTGACATGCCGATGGCCAGCCCGATGATGCCCAGCACCATGACCACGGTGGAGGGGCGCAACAGGATGGAACCGGCCAGCCGGCCCAACGGGACGCTTGCGACCACGCGCTCGCTGGCGGCCAGGGCGGTGCGAGGTGCCGCATCGGCGGGAGGGAACGGCGTCTGCGCCTCGGGACCGGATTCCTGACCCTGCGCGGCGGCGGGACCCGGGTCCCCTGCAGCTGTCGCCGGCGGGGCCGCGGGTGCCGGGGGCACAGGTGTTGCCTTCAGCCCGGCTGCGCGGGCCAGGATCGCGTTGCGCAGCTCGTGGGCCTCGGAAAGCTTCACGAAGGCCAGGTTCATGGCGGCGGAGCCCGAGTCGGCGACGTCAAAGCGCAGCTCGGCAAGCCCGAAGATGCGGGCGACCAGCGGCTGGACAATGTCGATCGACTGCACCCGGTCGATGCGTGCCTGGCGCTGCTGGCGGAAGACCATGCCGGAATTGACGTTCACGTGGCGGTCGGTGATCTGGTACTTGGTGAACCACCAGGAGCCCAGGAACCCCAACAGGATCAGCACCAGGATCCCGCCGCCAAAGAGCAGCGAAACCAGCAGCGAGGCGCCGGAGACGAAGCCGCGCCCGGGGCTTGGATCCTCGTCGCCGAAGAAGGAGGAGACGGTGTTTTGCCCGTAGACGAAGGCGATGGCAACCACCGCGAGCCAGCCGCGCACCAGGGGCGAGACCGGGTGGACCCGGTGCCACGGCATCTCGGGGCCGCGGAGCTCCGGCGCTGGTTCGGGGTTCACAGCCCGGCCAAACGCGATTCGCCGCGGGCCGCAAGCTGCTCACGCAAACGCGTGCCCTCGGCCACCGGCAGGCCGGGGATCTCCGCGGTGGCGTCGGCGGCAGCGGTGTGCAGCTTGACCTTGCACAGCCCCAGCATCCGGTCGATCGGGCCCACCGCCACGTCGACGAATTGCATCCGCCCGTACGGGACCACCAGGACCCTTTGGAACATCAGTCCCTGGCGCACCAGCAGGTCGTCCTGGCGTTCGGCGTAGCCGATCGCGGCGACCTGCCGCGGGATCAACACCAGGCGCACGATCTCGATGGCCAGCACGACGGCGGGGACTGTGACGGCCAGCCAGAGCGGGAGTCCTGTCCACACCCCGACCCGGTTCAGCACCAGCGGAATGCACAGCACCACCAGCGTCACCAGCGCGCCAATGGCCCAACCCGCCATGCGGACCTTCGCGTAGCTCGGGGACACCCGGGTCCAGTGGATTCCGGCGGGGTCAATTGGTTCCTGCGGCATAGCCTTCCTCGTCCTTGCCCTCGGTCTTGGCCGCCGGGTCTGAGGGATCTTCCGGGGGCAGCTTGCAGAACTGTTCCACAACCCATCCCACGATAACCATCGCCAGCGCGCCGCCGATCATCACCAAGGATGATTTCACCGCCTCGCTGCCCATCCCGGCTGCCGTGAGCAGCCCCAACAGGATCCCGCCGTGCCATCCGGCGATCGTGGACCCTGCATACACGCTGGCCTGGGCCAGCACCAGGGTCCGTGCCGCGGCAATCGGGTGTACGCGCTTCTTGCTGCGCCCCGAGGTGAAGGCCTTGATGCGGATGCCCATGACCAGGGTGAACAGGGCTGCAGCCCCCATGGTCACCAGCGAGGTCCAGTGCAGCACGGGCACCGGGTAGCCCCGGGTCGTGGCAAATATCTGCAGGGCGTAGCCGGAGACGATGCCGATCACCAGCACCGTGAAGACCCACAGGGGCCGCAGCGAATTCATGGCCCTAGGCCCCCGCTTCGGCACGTTTGATGCCCGGGGTGTCGGCTGCGGCGGCGGCCAGCTCGGCCACCGGCGTTCCTGCCAGCACGGCGCCGGGTTCCATCCAGGACCACGGCAGCAGCACGAATCCGCGCGCCGAGGCCCGCGGGTGGGGAAGGGTCAGCACCGGGTCCGAGCTGGTTTCGTCCCCGTAGGTGATCACGTCGATGTCAAGGGTGCGCGGCCCCCAGCGCACCTCGCGGGTGCGGTGGTGCGCCAGTTCGATCTCCTGGCAGGCGGCCAACAGCTCAAGCGGGGCCAGGGTGGTGTTGACGCGCAGCACGAGGTTCAGGAAGTCGGGTTGCCCGGCCGGCCCGCCCACGGGCTTGGTCACCGCGGTGTCCGAGACGCCCACCAACTCGATGCCCGCGGCGGCGGCCAGCTCCGCGACCGCGGCCTGGAGCGTTCCGGCACGTTCGCCCAGGTTGGAACCCAGGGCAAGGATGCAGGAGACCATCGGGCTCACTCCCGTTCGCGGTGGATGTGGATCGTGACGTCGGAAAAGGTCACGGTGATCGGGGCCTTGGGCTTGTGCACGATGACCTCCACCCCCGAGACGGTGGGGAAGGACGCAAGGATCGCCGCGGCGGTCTTCTCCGCCAGCGTCTCGATCAGGTCCCAGGGCCCGTCCTGGATCTGGGCAACCACGAGTTCACCGAGTTCCCCGTAGTGCGCGGTGTCGGCGACATTGTCGCTGGCAGCGGCCTTCCGGATGTCGGTGTGCAGCACGATATCGAGGGTGAAGGGCTGTCCGTCGCGCTTCTCGTGCTCGAAGACGCCGTGGTGCCCGATGGCGGTGATCCCCGTGAGGGTGATGGTGTCGCTGCGCATGGTGCTCCCGGCGCCCCTTGCTTCCTAGAGTGCCGGAACGCGGGCCGCGGACCAGGCGCGGGCGACCTTGATGGCGTCCAGGGAGGAGGGCACGTCGTGCACGCGCACGCCCCAGGCGCCGTTGGCCGCCGCAAGCGCGCTGGTCGCTGCGGTTGCGGCGTCGCGCTCCGTCGGGGCGGCGGGCTTGCCGTCGACCGTCAGCAGGGCGCCGAGGAAGCGCTTGCGGCTGGTGCCCACCAGGACGCGGTGGCCCAGCGCCGTGAAGCGCTCCAGGGCGTTGAGCAGCTCCCAGTTGTGCTCGTGGTCCTTGGCGAAGCCCAGTCCCGGGTCCAGGATCAGCGCCTCGGGCTTGACCCCGGCGGCAACAAAGCGCTCGCGCAGCGCAAGCATCTCCTCGATGACCTCGGAGACCACGTCGGTGTAATTGGCCTCGGTGACCATGGTGGCGGCGTCCCCGCGCCGGTGCATCAGCACGTAGGGGGCGCCGGTCTCGGCCATCAGCGCCGGCATGTCCGGCTCGTGGGTCAGCCCGGAGACGTCGTTGATGATGTGTGCGCCGGCCTCAAGGGCGGCGCGGGCGGTGGAGGTGTGCATGGTGTCGACCGAGATGATCGCCCCGGCCTTGGCCAGCGCCTTGATGACCGGCAGGATGCGCTTCTGCTCCTCGAGCGGGTCCACCGCCACTGCCCCCGGGCGGGTGGATTCCCCCCCGACGTCGATGATGTCGGCCCCGCCGTAGTACATGCGCAGGCCGTGGGAGATCGCATCGTCGGTGTTAAGGTACTTCCCGCCGTCCGAGAAGGAATCCTCGTTGATGTTCAGGATGCCCATGACCAGGGTGCGGTCGGCGGGCAGGTCGGCCAGGGTGCGGGCCGTGATTTTCTTGATGACCGGCAGGGGGCTGGTGGCCGGACCGGTTCCGGGGATTGCTCCAAGTGACATGGGGTTTATCTACTTTCCGAGGATGAGGCTCATGGCCTCTGCGCGGGTGGCCGGTTCGCGTAGCTGGCCACGCACGGCGCTGGTGACGGTCTTGGCGCCCGGTTTGCGGACGCCCCGCATGGACATGCACATGTGTTCGCATTCGATCACGACCATGGCGCCGCGCGGGCTCAGGTGCTCCATGAGTGCGTCGACGATCTGGGTGGTCAGGCGTTCCTGGACCTGCGGGCGGCGGGCAAAGACCTCCACCAGGCGGGCCAGCTTGCTCAGGCCCGTGACCTTGCCCTCGGGGCCGGGGATGTAGCCGACGTGGGCGGTGCCGTGGAACGGCACCAGGTGGTGTTCGCAGGTCGAGTAGAACGGGATGTCCTTGACCAGGACCAGCTCGTCGTGTTCGATATCGAAGGTGGTGCTCAGGTGGTCCGCCGGGTTCTCATGGAGTCCGGAAAAGAACTCCGCATAGGCCTTGGCCACGCGCTTGGGCGTCTCCACCAGCCCGTTGCGGTCCGGGTCCTCGCCAATGGCATGGAGGATCTCCCGCACCGCTTTTTCAATGCGGACCAAATCCACACCGCCGGCGCCCTGGGCGTTGTCATCTTCAAACTGATCGATCTCGTTCACCCTTCAGATCCTAGCGTGTGTGTGCGATCGGTTACTCGCCGGTGACGCCGCCGGTAGCGGCGGCCGCTGCGTCGGCCGCTACATCTGCGGCGATTTCCTTGGCGGAGAGGACCGGACCGGCGGCGTGCACCGGGCGGGTGTCCTTGCTCAGCCAGACGTCGCGCACGGGGCGCTTGACGAGGTCGTGGAAGATCTCCTCGATCTCCTTTTGGTTCAGCGTCTCGTGTTCCAGCAGCGCAAGTGCCAGCCGGTCAAGCACGTGGCGGTTCTCGGTCAGCGCTGCGTAGGCGTCGTCGTGCGCGGCGTCGATGAGCGTGCGAACTTCCTCATCAACCACGTTGGCCATGGTCTCGGAGTAGTTGCGGCTCGCGGCCTGGCCGTACATGGCGTCCCCGGAGGAGGAACCCAGCTTCACGGCGCCGATGCGTTCGCTCATACCGTAGTCGGTGACCATGGCACGTGCGGTGGAGGTGGCCTTCTCGATGTCGTTGGAGGCGCCGGTGGAGGGATCGTGGAACACGATCTCCTCGGCGACGCGGCCGCCCATGGCATAGGCCATCTGGTCCAGCAGCTCGTTCCGGGTCACCGAGTACTTGTCGTCGTCCGGCACCACCATGGTGTAACCCAGGGCGCGGCCACGCGGCAGGATGGTCACCTTGGTGACCGGCGCGGTCTGGCGCATGGCTGCCGCCACCAGGGCGTGTCCACCCTCGTGGTAGGCGGTGATCTTGCGCTCGTGTTCCTTCATCAGGCGGCTGCGCTTCTGCGGGCCGGCCATGACGCGGTCGATGGCCTCGTCCAGGGCGCGGTCATCGATCAGCTGGGCGTTGGAGCGCGCGGTCAGCAGCGCCGCCTCGTTGAGCACGTTGGCCAGATCGGCGCCGGTGTACCCGGGGGTCTTCTTGGCAACTGCCTTGAGGTCGACGTTGGTGGCCATCGGCTTGCCCTGGGCGTGGACCCTGAGGATATGTTCGCGGCCGATCATGTCCGGTGCCTCCACCGGGATCTGGCGGTCAAAGCGGCCCGGGCGCAGCAGCGCCGGGTCAAGGACGTCCGCACGGTTGGTCGCGGCGATCAGGATGACGTTGGTGGTCGCGTCGAAGCCGTCCATCTCGACCAGCAGCTGGTTCAGGGTCTGCTCGCGCTCGTCGTTGCCGCCGCCGATGCCTGCACCGCGGTGGCGTCCGACTGCGTCGATCTCGTCCACGAAGATGATGGCAGGGGAGTTGTTCTTGGCCTGCTCGAAGAGGTCGCGGACGCGGGAAGCGCCCACGCCGACGAACATTTCCACGAAGTCCGAGCCCGAAATCGAGTAGAAGGGGACGCCTGCCTCGCCGGCGACGGCCTTGGCCAGCAGCGTCTTGCCGGTGCCCGGAGGGCCGTACAGCAGCACGCCCTTGGGGATCTTGGCGCCGACGGCCTGGAACTTGCCCGGTTCGCGCAGGAACTCCTTGATTTCGTGGAGCTCCTCCACTGCCTCTTCGGCACCTGCAACATCGGCGAACGTCACCTGGGGCATGTCCTTGGTGATCAGCTTCGCCTTGGACTTGCCGAACTGCATGACCTTGGATCCGCCGCCCTGCGAACGCGAAAGGATGAACCAGAACAGGCCCACGATCAGGATCATCGGGATCATGAAGCCGAGCATGGAGGTGAACCAGTTGCTCTGCACGGGCTGGTCGGTGAAGCCGGTCAGGCTTGCCTCGTCCACGGCGTCAACGACCTGAGTGCCACGCGGCTGGGAGTAGAAGAACGAGACGTTCTTGCCCTTGTCCTCGCCGTCGATGGTCAGCGGGTTCTTCAGCGTCAGGTCCACGCGCTGCTCGCCGTCGAAGATCTTCGCCTCGGAGACCTTGTCGTCCTTGAGCAATTGCATGCCAACGGAGGTGTCGATGCGCCCGGAGTTGCCGCCCAAAAGCGTCGGCAGGAAAATCAGCAGCACCGCGGCACCCAGAAGCACCCATACGATCCAGCTGTTAAAGATCTTTTTCGCGTTCATTGATTGGGGGTCCCGCCCCATCCCTCCTGCTTTCAGGCCCTTGTCGGCCCGGGCGCCTGGGCGACGCCGGCATCTTGCTACAAGTTAATTAAGTAAACGCCCTCATGTGTACCCACGGATGGGCTTGGCGGTAAGTTCCCCTTTGGGCGTAAGAACACCAATGGCCGCCCCCGGGGAACCGGAAACGGCCATGGAACGCCGCAAAGGATGCGGGCGCGGGCGAGAGCCTCGCGCTACTGGTAGACGTGCGGCGCCAGGGTGCCGATGAAGTCCAGGTTGCGGTACTTCTCGTCGAAGTCCAGGCCGTAGCCGACAACGAATTCGTTGGGGATTTCCATGCCGACGTACTTCACGTCGATCTCCACCTTCGCGGCCTCAGGCTTGCGCAGCAGGGTGCAGATTTCCACCGAGGCCGGGCCGCGGGAGTGCAGGTTCGCCAGCAGCCAGGACAGGGTCAGGCCGGAGTCGATGATGTCCTCGACAATCAACACGTCCTTGCCCAACAGGTCGGTGTCGAGGTCCTTGAGGATCCGCACGACGCCGGAGGACTGGGTGCCCGAGCCGTAGGAAGAGACAGCCATCCAGTCCATGGTCACGTGCGAGTGCAGTGCGCGCACCAGGTCGGCCATGACCATCACGGCGCCCTTGAGAACGCCGACAACCAGGATGTCCCGGCCTACGTAGTCGGCGTCGATCCGGGCGGCAAGCTCATTGATCTTGGCCTGGATTTCTTCCTTGGTGTAGAGGACATGCGCCAAATCGGCGCTGACATCTTTCGAATCCACGAGGGCTCCTGGTTCTGGGGTCGGCGATATACCGGTCGAGGGGTTTTCTACCCACGAACTAGAGTGCCACAGTCTTGCTTGCGGTGGGGAGCACGGCACCGGCTTGTTGCCGCGACTTGGCGGCAAGCAGCCCCGGGGATGTGAGGCAATTCTCACCCTCCGCCGTCCCGCAGTGCGGTGGCGTCCAGCCGCAGGAAGGGTTCGGCACCGGCCGGCAGCCTGGTCCCGGCGATCCGGGTGGCATACACCGGGCCCTCGAGCTGGATCGGGCCGGCGGACTTCGACCCGAGCACCAGGGCGCCGAGGGGCCCCATGCGTTCGAAGTCAGGTGCCGGGGCACCCAAGCGCACCACGGCCAGGCGCAACGCGCGGGAGCGCAGCGGTTCGGGCATGGCGCGCAGGCGGCCCAGGTCGATGATGCACCCCGTGGAGGCGGCCCCGGGGATGGCCTCGCCGTCGGCAGCCGGGACCGCGGCGCGGATTGCCTCCTCAAGCGCCCTTGCGGCCAATTCGTCGAGGTATTCGGCGTCCGCGCGGGCCAGCGCGGCGGTCCGCGCCAGGGCGGCAGGCACCTGGTCCCCCAGCACGCTCCGCAGCACCGGCATCAGTTCGTGGCGCACCCGGTTGCGCAGGTAGCGCGGATCGGTGTTGGTCGGGTCGCTCCAGTACTCAAGCCCCTCGTGGCGGCAGATCTGTTCGATCTGAGCCCGGTCCAGGCCCAGCAGCGGGCGCAGGTAGGGCCCGCGGACGGCCGGCATCCCTGCCAGCGAGAGCGTTCCGGAGCCGCGGGCCAGCCCCAGCAGCACCTGTTCGGCCTGGTCGTCCAGGGTGTGTCCGAGCAGCACGTGGTCGGCGCCGGTTTGCTTCAGCGCCTGCCCGAATGCGGCGTAGCGCGCGGTGCGGGCGGCCTGTTCGCTGCCGCCATCCACGTCCACCTGGATAACCAGCACCTCGCCGAGGCCCAGGGCGCGGCATTGGGCTGCCGCCCGGCGGGCCACCTCGGTGCTCCCCGGTTGCATCAGGTGGTCGACGATGACTGCCCCGGCGTCGATCTCGTTCTTGCGGTGCAGGAATGCCGCGGCCGCTGCAAGCGCCAAGGAATCCGCCCCGCCGCTGCAGGCGACCAGCACCTTGCCGCCGGGCAGCACCATGGCACGGATCGCGTTGCGGGCCTCGGCCAGCACGCGCGGCAGCTTCCCGCCCATCGTTGTCCCTCTCCCCTGTGGGGGTGTGTGCCTAGTTGTTCGCCGGGGTTGTGTCCCCGGCCGTGTTCCCGCCCATGCGCGCCACCCATTGATCAGGGTGGTGCAGCTCGTGCTCGGATGGCAGGTTTTCCGGCCCCTCCCAGACCCGGTTGAAGCCCTCCATGCCCATGAGCTTCACTGCCCGGCCCACAAAGCGCTGCCCGTCGGCGTATTGGCGCATCTTCGCATCCAGCCCCAGCAGCTTGCGCAGCCACTTCTCCACCATGCCGCGGTCCTTGCCGCGGGCGCCGAAGCGCTGGCGGATGGTGCGCACCGAGGGCACGATCGAGGAGTCCACGGCGTCCATCACCACATTGGCGTGCCCCTCCAGCAACGACATCACCGCGGTGATGTGGGAGAGGATCTTCTTTTGCTCGCCGGTGCGCAGCGAGGCAAGCAACCCGGTTTCCGGGGTGGTACCGGTTTCCCCGAGGTCGGTGTCTGCCGCCTCCAGGTCCTTCTTGCCGCGGATGACCTCTGACGCGGCGGCGCGCAGACGCTCGCCCAGCGCCTCGGGCTCGGCCAGCAGCGAGGCCAGTAGCTCGGCGATCTTGGACTGCAGGTGTTCGCGCAGCCACGGGGCGGCGGCGAATTGCACCCGGTGGGTTTGCTCGTGCAGGGTGACCCAGAGCCGGAAGTCGTCGGTGTCGACCTTCAGTTCCCGCTCGATGGCCACGATGTTCGGTGCCACCAGCATCAGCCGGCCGCCGGCCGGAAGGTCGGCGCGCAGCAGGCCCGCGAAGGGGTCGTACTGGCCCAGCACCTTGGAGGACATGAACGCGAGGATGGCGCCCATCTCCATCCCGGTGGCCGTGGAGGAAAGAACCTGGGTGGCTTCACTGATCTTCTCGCCGCGGGTCTTGGCCAGGTTCTCCATGGCGGGGCCCAGCAGCGCCTCGAAGCTTTGCGTGTTCGCCTTGGCCCAGCCGGGCCGGTCGACGATGAGCACCTGCGAATCGCGCAGGTCCGCGGCCGCCGCCAGCCCGGTGATGCGGTGCACGTGTTCGACCGATGCCTCGGCCTTGGCGCGCAGGTCCGCGACCACCGAAGTGATCTCGGAGGGGGCCAGGCTCGGGCCGGCGCCGACCAGCTTGGCCGCGGTGGTGGCGGCGAGGTCCCAATTGATCAGCCGGAAGTCGGTGGTGTCCATGCCTTCCATCCCATCACGCTTTTCACCCGCGCGGCGGGATTGCGCGCTGGGCAAAAAATTCCTGCGCCCGGCAAAGGGACCACCGGGGGGGCTAGCGGCATCCACAGCCGGTGAGCACGGCGGCGGAGGCATCGAGGATCTGTCGATGCGGTCCGACGGCCCGGTCATTGGTGTTCACGAAGAACGAGAAGGCAAGCGCCCGGCCGTCCCGGGTCACGGTGAGCCCGCTGAGGCTGGAGACTTCCATGAGCGATCCGGTTTTGGCGCGCACCATCCCGCGCGTGTCCGCGGCGCCCAGCCGGGTGGACAGGGTCCCGGTGGCCCCGGCGACCGGGAGGGCGTAGCCGAGGTTGCGCAGCGACGCATGCTCCGAGGTGGCTGCGTATCCCAGCGCCCGGGCCAGGGCCAGGGGGGCGACGCGGTTGGTGTCGGCCAGTCCGGAGGTGTCCTTCAGTTCCATCCCCGTGGTGTCGATGCCGAGGTCGGCAAGCACCTGCGCCACCGCCGCGGCGCCGTGGGCGTAGTCCCCCGGCTGCCCCAGCTTCACCGCGACGAGGCGGCCGAGCGCCTCCGCCACGTAGTTGTCCGAGACCTCCAGCATGAACCGGATCTGTTCGCCCAGCGTGGCGGAGGTGACGGCAGCCAGTTCGGTGCCCTGCGCACCGGCGGCGGCGCGCGTGACCTCGGTGGCGACCTGCGGGCCGCCGGCCGATGAGCCCACGGCGGCGCGCAGCGCCTTGGCAAAGGTCGTGGCCGCAAACATGCCCGGGTCCCCCACCCGCTCGGCCTTGGGATTGGCGTTGGCGCGCGCCCCGTACATGGCGATGGGTGAAAGGGGCGAGATGTTGTTGGTGGTGACCAGCGACGCGTCCCAGTCGGGGTTCAGCGCCGGGCCGGCAAAGAGCGAGTCGTCCAGCTGGACTGACACCGCATCCCCTGTTTCCCCGGCGGCGTGCGCATCCAGCAGCGCCGTCGCGGCAAGACGCGCAAGCGTCTCGAGCCCGGCCCGGCCGCTGGCGGCCTCCGAACCCGTGCCGGCACCCAGCAGCACATCTCCCCCGCCCACCAGCACGACGGTGTTCGGATCCCTGAGCACGGCCTTGGTGGTGAAGCGATGCTCCTCGCCGATTACCTGTGTGGCGGCGATGGCGGTGAACACCTTCAGGCTCGAGGCCGGGATGCCCGGCTGGTCGCCGGCATGCGAATACAGTTCCTCGCCGCTTGCCACGTCGATGACGCTGGCGCTGACCGAGGCATCGGCCGGGGAGGAGGAAAGGATCGGATCCAGCTTCGCGGCCAGCATGGCGGCAACCGGTGCCGGCGCCGCGGGATCAAGCGGCGGCAGCGCCGTGGCAGCGGCAGCGGCGAGCACCCGGGGAACCGGCGCCTCGACGGCTTCCTTGGCTGCGGATCCCGAAGCCATCACCGGAATGAGGAAGAACGCCAGCAGGCCCAACAGCAAGCCCGTGACCACCGCCGTGACGCCCAGGCGCTGGATTTGGCTCGCATGCTTCATTCAACATCCCCGAAATCGTCGTAGTCAGCGTGCGCCATATACCCTTAAGCGCAGCTACCTAAGACTAGACGGCAATCGGACGCGCCCGCATCCGTGAGTGCCGCTGGTCGCGAGAGTCGAGGAGACTTTTCATGAGCCACGACGTCACCATCGAGATCCCTGCCGGATCACGCGTGAAGTACGAGATCGACCACGAGACCCACCGCCTGCGTCTGGACCGCGTGCTGTTCACTTCCATGCAGTACCCGACGCACTACGGCTTCTTCGATGACACCCTGGGCGAAGACGGCGACCCGTTGGACGCACTTGTCTTCATCCCGGGCGTTGACCTGTTCCCGGGCGTCGTGGTGGAGTCCCGCCCGATCGCCGTGTTCAACATGACCGACGACGGCGGCGGAGACGCCAAGCTCGTCTGCGTTCCTGCAGACAAGCGCTTTGACCACATCCAGGAGTTCGAGGACCTCGACGGGTGGCTCATCAAGGAAATCGAGCACTTCTTCCTGCGCTACAAGGACCTGGAGCCGGGCAAGTGGGTCAAGGCCGAGGGCTGGATGGGGCGCGCCGAGGCCGAGGCCGAGCTGGAGCGTTCGATCGAGCGTTACAAGGCCCAGGCCTAGGTTATTCGCGGCTTTGCCGCATCCCGGGGACGGGGCCCGACGTGTCGTGAGATCCGATGCTCGGGCCCCGTCGCCGTTTAACGCCGCGTGCCCGGGCTTGCGACATCGGTGCCGGTTTCAGGCCACCGCATTCCAGGCCCGAACCAACAGCGGCACGGCGCGGTCCAGTCGTTCGCCGTCAAGTGCGTAGGGCACGCGCAGCCAGTGGTCCAGGCCGTGGTCATCCACGGCAAAGGTGGAACCGGGGCTCAGCACCAGGCCGGATTTCCTGGCCTGCGCCACCAGGGCCATGGAGCGGGGTGCCGGGAGATTGCACCACAGCGACATGCCCCCGCCCGGTTTTTGGATCTTCCACCCGGGTAGTTGTTCAGCAAGGGCGCCATGGAGGCGATCGCGACTCTGCCGCAGCCGGGCCCGCGTCGGTGCGTCCAGTCCCGCGCGTTCGGTGATGAGCAGGCTCAGCACCAGTTGCTCTAGCACCGGTGCTCCGAGGTCGACGGTGGCCCGCACCTGGTTGATGGCCCCGACAAGTGCACGTGGTGCCCTGATCCAGCCCAGCCGCAGCCCTCCCCAGTAGGTCTTGCTGGCGCTGCCCACGGTGATGAGTCCCTCGGCAAACTTCGCCATGGGGAACACCTGCGGCCGCTCATCGAGCCACAGGTCGGCGTTGGTCTCGTCGATGATCCCCTGCGCGCCGTTCCTGGCCAATGCCCGCGCCCAGCGCTCCCGTCCCTCGTTGTCCAGCAACGTACCGGTCGGGTTGTGGAAATCCGGCAGGCACAGCATGGCGCCAATGCCGCCGCGTGCCAGCGCGGCCTCGATTCCGGGGATGTCGCTGCCGTCGGGTCCGATGGGCAGGGCGGTCATGCGGGCACCGTGCTGCCGCAGCGAGGTCACGGAATTGGGGTAGCTGGGGCTTTCCGCCAGCACCCGGGCACCGCGGGCAAGCACCGCCCGGGCCGCGGTGGCCACCCCCGACAGGGCGCCGGCCGTGACGATGATCTGTTCGGGACTGGTCGGCAGGGAGCGGCGGGTGTAGTCCTCCGCTATCGCCTCGCGCAGCACGGGCAGCCCCATCGGGTAGTAGCCCATCCCGCCAATGTAGCCGGGCAGCTGGTCAAGGGCGCGTTCGTAGTAGCTGGCCAGGCCCAGTGGGGCCGTGGGAGCTCCGCAGGTGAGGTCGATTCCCCCGGGCGGAAGCGTTTCCTGGACGCCCACGGCCAGCGGTTCGGAGCCTCCCCCGATCTCCCCGCCGGGAATCCGGATCCTTGTCCCCGAGCCCTGCCTGGCCTCGGCAAAGCCGCGTTCGCGAAGCTCCTGATAGGCGCGCGTGACGGTGGTGCGACTCATTCCAAGCTCGGCCACCAGTTCCCGCTCGCTGGGCAGCATGGTTCCGTGCAGCACCCGGCCGTTGGCCACGAGGTGCCGGATTCCCTCCGAAAGCCAGGTGTACGCGGGCTGGTCCCCCGCCCGCTCGCCCAGCATGCCGCTGAGGCGGCGGGCGGGAAGATGGCGCTGGATGACTGGCATGAGTCCAGTGTGCACCAATTGGCACTTTTTTTGAAGGCCACTTGCCGGGATGATTGATCCATGACAAAGTTCCGCTCCCCCGAATTGGCCCGACTGACACCACTCGCGCAATTGCGCGCCGGGCGACTTCCCCTGCGCCTCATCCAGCTCTTCGTGGGCCTGACGCTCTTTGGCCTGGCCATGGCGGGCTTTGTCCGTTCGGGGCTCGGCCTGGCCCCGTGGGACGTGCTCCACTACGGCGTCACCCTGCACACCGGCCTCAGCCTGGGCACAGTGGTGATCATCTTCGGATTCCTGGTCCTGCTGCTCTGGATCCCCCTGCGCCAGATGCCCGGTCTGGGCACCATCGCCAACGTCCTCTGGCTTGGCGTTTCGGCCGACATCGGATTGGCGCTCATTCCCGAGGCCCACGGCCTCCCCGCCCAGCTGGCCCTCTTCGTCGGCGCCCTGCTGGTGAACGGGCTCGGCGGCGGGCTGTACATCGGCAGCCAGCTTGGCCCGGGCCCGCGCGACGGACTGATGACGGGGCTTCATGCGCGAACCGGCGTCAGCCTGCGCCTGGCGCGCACCGGCGTCGAGGTCGTCGTGCTGGTCATCGGCTGGTTCCTGGGCGGCATCGTCGGTTTCGGAACCGTCCTGTACGCCGTGGCCATCGGACCGGTCACCCAGCTCTTCCTGCGCTTCTGCATCGTCGAGCTGCGCTCGGAGAGCCCCGCCGAGGAAGTGCGCGCGCCCGCCTCGTAGGCTCCCGGTCACCCGGCGGCTGCATTCCAAACCGGCGTTAAACCAGACGGAATCGGTGTTTCGCTGCATAATTGGGAAGGTGTACCTCGTAACCCTCAAACAACGTGATCGGCGCGCCGACGGCGACCTCGGCGACGAAATGCTGCGTTCCCTGTCCGGAATCGCCACGTTGACCCCGTTCCAGCGCTCCGGTTCGTCCCTGCTCATCGGCGTCCCCGAGCGCGCCGAAGATGCCGTCGATGCGACGCTCCGGGCATTGCGCAGCCACCATTGGATGGTCGGCCTCGGCGTCGGCAGCCTCTACGAGCCGGTGCCGCGCGAGGCGCAATATCTCCAGGGCACCGCACTGGGCTACGCCCACACCGCCGTGGAGCGGTCCGAGCACACCGGGGAACGCATACCGCTGAGTGTCATCGGCCCCGACGCTGCCGTCGCCGCGGAAGCCGAAGCGGTGCTGCGCCTGCTCGGGCAGATTGTCAGCACCCGCAGCATTGCCGAGTGGGCAGTGCTCGATCTGCTCACCCCGGGGGTGCGCGGACAGCAAAAGCATGTCGCGGCGGAGCTGGGCATCAGCGCCCAGGCCGTCTCCAAGGCAGTGGTTCGATCCGCATGGGTCGAGGAATGGGCGGCACGCCCGGCAGCCGCCAGGCTCTTGCGCTGGATTGAATCCCCCGACGCCACGTCCGCCCTCTAGGCCGCTTCAAGAATCTCCGGTTCCCTAGTCAACCAATGGTTTTGGACGTAGTATCGGCGATATTGATGACCCGTACACCGGGGTAGGGATTCCGCCCCGGACGATGGCACGAGGAGCAAACGATGGTTCCGGAAATTAATTGGATCGCCGTGGTAGTTGCCACGATTTCGACCATGGTGGTTGGCAGCATTTGGTACACGCCGAAGGTGTTCGGCAACTACTGGATGCGGGTGGCGAAGGTGACGCCCGGCGGAACCAAGACCGCGGTCATCCCGATCGTGGTGACCCTCATCGTCAGCTTCATCAGCGCCTGGGTCCTGGCCGGGGCTACGTACCTGTCGTTCGACTTCTACGGCGGTTCTTACCTCACCAACGCGCTATTGACGGCCCTGATCCTGTGGGGCGGCTTCACGGCGGCGCGGTTCATCACCCACGATGCCTTTGAAGGCCGACCCATGGGACTCACCGCATTGAACTGCCTCCACGAGCTCGTGACATTCATGGTGATGGGCCTGATCATCGGGTTGTTCGGCGTCTGATCGGCAGCATCGGCCCCGGCGTTACTTCTTCGGGGCCGGCGACGGCAGCGGTTCCTGCTCGAATTCGAGCCACCCGATGGTGTACTTCCCGCCGCGCTCGAACACGTCAAAGCGCTCGCCCTCGGGGTGGCTAGGAGTGCTCAACGTCAGTTGGGACCATTGACCTATGGTCGAATCCGCCACAGGTTCCACGGTAAACCCGGAGGCAACGCCCAGCCGGCTGAATTCGGCTGACAACCTGTCGAATTGCTCTCCCACGGTGTCGGTCCCGCCCGTGGTGGTCACCCTGCATACCTCGACCTGGTCCCCGGCAAGCGTCGAATCCACCAAGTGGTCCATGGCCTGTTCGATGTCGGGTTTGCCGGTATTGCAGATGACATCCGGGGAAGTGCACCCGGTCATCAGCACCCCGGCGCCGAACAAGGACAAGGCAAGGATTCCGGCGCGTTTCATGGGTTTAAGCATAGCCAGTGAATCGATGGCGCGCGTTCGCGATCCAACCCATGGGCGCAGACAGGGAACGAAGATTCCACGCAAATGCCCTTGGTCCTCGTACTCGCGACCTTCGGGCGGCTTGAGCCGAACGTCCGCCGCGGCGCAGTGCCGTGGCGGACGTTGCGGTGGTTCCGGACCGTACTCAGGCGGCCTTGCGCACCAGGAGGTCCTGCAGGACGATCGCCAGTCCGTCGTCGTCAACGCCGGCGGCGATCTCGTCGGCCACGGCCTTGACTTCGTCGGGGGCCTGGCCCATGGCCACGCCACGACCGGCCCAGGACAGCATTTCGATGTCGTTGCGGCCATCGCCCACGGCAATGGTCTGCTCGATTTCGAATCCGCGACTTGCACGCAGGGCCTCGAGGCCGCTGGCCTTGGTGACGCCCTCGGCGGCGATGTCCAGCCATGCCGTCCAGCCCACCGAATAGGTGACTCCGGACAGTCCCAGGGTGCCGACGGCTTCGCCGAATTCCTCGGCGGTGGCGTCGGTGGAGAAGACCACCAGGCGAACGGCGGTGGCTTCAAGCATCTTGTCCAGCGTCACCGGGGTGGCAACGACGCCGAAGCTGGCATCCTCGAAGCGCTCGGTGGAAAGGAATTTGCCCTTGTCGTCCTCCAGCGCGTATTTCGCGGTGGGCATTGCCTTGAGCAGCGCACGCAATGCCGGAGCAGGGTCAAAGGTCTTGCGTTCGATGACTTCGTAGCCGTCTTCCAGGTCGGAGTCGATGCGCACGGTGACGCCTCCGTTGCAGCAGACGGCATAGCCGTTTTCAATGCCGAGCATTTGGATGACCGGCAGTGTCGCACCGAGCGAGCGTCCGGTGGAAATAACGACCTCGTGTCCGGCCGCGACGATGGCGCGCGCCGAGTCCTTGACCGCCCGGCTCATCGCCCCGTCGTGGTTGACCAGGGTGCCGTCGACATCAAGGCAGATCATGTAGGTATCGGTTGCTTCTGACCGGTCTTCGATGCCGGTTCTTGTCATAACTGTCATTTATCCAGTGAAGCATCAAATCCACTATCTGGGCATGAGCCAACGCACAATGTGTCGTGAACGATGCGTGAATGTCTCCGGAACCGCCGGTTTCCCCGGCGCCGAAACCGGTGGTTAACCGCCGTTGGGAGGAGGCTTATGCCTCCTCCCAACGGTTCGTGCCTTGGTCCTTGGTCCTTGGCCTACAGGACTGGAAGGACTTCCATGCCACCGAGGTACGGGCGCAGCGCCACCGGCACGTTGACCGAGCCATCGGCGTTCTGGTGGTGCTCCAGGATGGCGACGATCCAGCGGGTGGTCGCCAGGGTGCCGTTGAGCGTCGACACCGCACGGGTCTTGCCCGGCTTGCCGTCGGCGCCGATTTCGCGTTCGCGGATGTTCAGGCGGCGGGCCTGGAAGGTGGTGCAGTTGGAGGTCGAGGTCAGCTCGCGGTACGCGTCCTGGGTCGGGACCCATGCCTCGCAGTCGAACTTCCGCGCCGCGCTCATGCCCAAGTCCCCGGCCGCGGTGTCGATCACGCGGTAGGGCAGCTCCACCTTGGCGAGCATTTCTTCTTCCAGGGCCAGGAGCTTGGTGTGTTCGGCCTCGGATTCCTCCGGGGAGCAGTAGACGAACATCTCGAGCTTGTTGAACTGGTGCACGCGGATGATGCCGCGGGTGTCCTTGCCCGCGGAACCGGCCTCGCGGCGGTAGCAGGAGGACCAGCCGGCGTAGCGAGTCGGACCGGCCGACAGGTCAAGGATCTCGCCTGCGTGGTACCCGGCCAGGGCGACCTCGGAGGTGCCCACCAGATACAGGTCGTCGCGTTCGAGCTTGTAGATCTCGTCGTCGTGCTCGACGTCGAAACCGGTGCCCTGCATGGTCTCGGGGCGGACCAAGGTCGGGGTGATCATCGGGATGAAGTCTTTTTGCAGGGCCAGGTCCAGGGCCATGTTCATGAGCGCGATTTCCAGGCGGGCGCCGACGCCCTTGAGGAAGTAGAAGCGCGAGCCCGAAACCTTGGCGCCGCGTTCCATGTCGATGGCGCCGAGCAATTCGCCGAGCTCGAGGTGGTCGCGCGGTTCGAAGCCCTCGGCGGCGAAATCGCGCGGGGTCCCCACGTGCTTGACGACGGTGAAGTCGTCCTCGCCGCCGGAGGGCACCCCGTCCAGGATCAGGTTCGGGATGGAGCGCTGCAGCTTCGTGTAGGTCTCCGAAGCGGCGTCGGAGGCGGCCTGCGCCTCTTTGACGTTCTTGGAGAGGTCCTTGACCTCGGCGAGCAGTGCCTGCTTTTCTTCGCCCTTGGCCGCACCGACCTTCTTGCTGAAGGCATTCTGTTGGGCACGCAGCGCCTCAAAGGATGCAATCGACTCGCGGCGCGCCGAATCGGCGGCCAAAATCGCATCGATCAGGGACTCATCCGCCCCGCGGGCGCGCTGCGAAGCGCGGAAGGTATCTGGATTTTCACTGAGTACTTTTACGTCGATCACGCCATAAGCCTAGCAATCCCCGTTAGTCTGGGAAGACTATGCAACGCAATCGACTCTTTGCCCTGATCAGCGCGGGTGCCGCGGGCACGGCGGCAACGATTAGTTGGCTCTCCGTGCGCCGACTCGTTGACCGCAATCGCCCGGCATCCCTGGCTCCCGTCGTGGGCACTGCCACGTCCGCCCTCAAGGTGGCATTGGTGGTGAATCCGTCCAAGTCGGGAACGGATGAAGCGATATCGGCAGTACAGCATGTGTGCGCCGAGGCAGGCCTGGTGGAGCCCTTGGTCTATGAGACCGAGGTGGATGACCCGGGACAGGGTGCAGCCCGCAAGGCCCTGGAGGCTGGCTGTGACGTGGTCATTGCCGCAGGCGGCGACGGCACCGTCCGCGCCGTGGCCGAAATCCTGCGCGACACCGATGCCACCCTCGGGCTGATCCCGCTGGGCACGGGGAACCTGCTGGCCCGCAACATGGATATACCGCTCGAGGACATGGGCACTGCAGCATTCGGGGCCGTCCGCGGCCCGGTGCGCACCATCGACACCGGCTCAATCACGCTGAACCACCTCGACGGAAGCACCAGCGAGCATGCATTCCTGGTGATCGCGGGCGTGGGCACGGATGCCGACGTCATGGATGACACCAACGAGGAGCTCAAGGCCAAGGTCGGCTGGCTGGCCTATTCGGAGGCCGGGTTCCGGCACCTGCCGGGCAAGCGCAAGAAGATCTCGATCGCCCTGGATGGGGGTTCCGAGCAGACCCGTAGCGTTCGTTCGGTGCTCTTCGCCAATTGCGGGAAGCTGCAGGGCCTGGACCTGGTTCCTGAGGCAAAGATCGACGACGGCGTGCTCGATGTGGTGGTGCTCAGCCCGCGCAGCGCCGCCGGCTGGGGCTGGATCTTCCTCAAGACCGCGTTCCGGGCCCGCGGAGCGATCCCGGTGATGGGTTTCTACCCGAGCGCGTCACTGAGCGTCCGTTGCCACGAACCCATGAACACCCAGATCGACGGGGACGGCACCGGGCTGGTGAACGGGCTCCAGGTTTCCGTGAAGCCCGCATCACTGAAGATCCGGCTGGGCTGACCGCCCGAGGTTGCCGGGGCGGGCGGCTAGTCCGGCCCCGGCCGCTCGAACCTACGTGGCCAGGCGCGTCTTGAGCCCGTGTACCCATTCATGCGCCTTGGAAAAGGCGTCGTCGGAGTTGTGCGCATCCACGGAAGAGGAAAGCCCCTCGGCCGCCGGATAAGATCCCAGGAACCGCAGGTCCGGGCAGACACGATGCAGGCCTGCAAGCGCGTCGGCAACTCGTTCCTGCGCCAGGTGCCCGTCGACGTCCACGGAGAAGAAGTACTTGCCCATGCCCTCGCCGGTGGGCCGCGATTCGATGCGGCTGAGGTTGACCCCGCGCACCACGAACTGTTCCAGGATGTCCATCAGGGCCCCGGGGCGGTCTTCGGCCAGCGGCAGGATGACGGTGCTCTTGTCCACTCCGGTGGGTGCCGGAATCGGACCCGGGCGGGCAACCAGGACGAATCGGGTGACGGCTCCCTGGTAGTCCTCGATGCCTTCGCGCAGGATCTTCAGGCCGCGTTCCCGGGCCACCAGCGGCGAGCAGATCGCCGCGTCGTGGCCGGTTTCCTCGTCCAACAGGCCAAGCGCACCGGCTGCCGTTGAGGAGGCGGGAACGAATTCCGCACCGGGAATATTCGCTTCGGCCCATCCGCGGCACTGCGCCCAGGCATGGCCGTGGGTGGATACGGTGCGGATCTGCTCGAGCGAGTCGATGTTCTGGCGCACCGCCAGCACAAAGCTGATGGTCACCAGGGCCTCGCGCATGATTTGCAGGGCCTCCCCGGTGGCTATGGCGTCCAGCGTGGCGGACACCCCGCCCTCGACCGAGTTCTCGATCGGGACCATGGCCGCGTCGGCTTCGCCGCTGCGGACCTTGTCCAGTGCCGCGTTGACGTTGGCTGCCGGGATGCGTTCGGCGTCCGGGGCGCCGGGAACCTGCAACAGGGCGGCCTCGGTGAAGGTTCCCGCGGGACCCAAATAGGTGTAGATCATCGGACGTTGGGCTCCTGCCCGTTTTCGCTCTCGAGCTTCAACCCGGCTTCGAGCCAAGCTCCGGATCCGCCTGCGATGTTGAAGGCGCTGTATCCCTGGGAGACCAGCCAGCCCGCGGCCTGGGCCGAGCGTCCACCGGTGCGGCAAATGATGTAGGCGTCGGTGTCGGGGTCGAGTTCCTCGAGACGGAGCGGCAGGTCGGCCAAGGGGATGTGGATGGCGCCCGCGGCGTGCCCCTCGACCCATTCGTATTCTTCACGGACGTCGAGGATCAGCGCGTCGGCGGGAATCTGGTCGACCGAAACCGTTTCAAAATCACTCATGGCTCTCCTTTGGCTCACCAGTTGTTCTGTTGCCCACAAGCCTAGCGCCGGGCGTGTTTGCCCATGGATTCGGTGAAGCGCATGTTGCGCCCGAAGCCACGATTGAAGCCGGTTCTTCAGGCGCCGCCCGGGGGCCCGCGCCCGCGGACGCCGACCCGTACTAGGCTCAAGGGTGGGGATCCAGGGCCCGGTCCGTTCCGGCGGGGCCCTGCCGGGTGGCGGCAGGCGCCGCCCCCGTCACTGCACAAGGAGTCGTTGATGTCCGAGATTGCCAGGTTGACCGCGCTGGAACTTCGCGATGCGATGCGCGGCGGGAAACTGGGCGCCCGCGAGGCCGCCGGGCACTTCCTGGCGCGGATCGAGGAACTCAACCCCTCCCTGGGCTCGTTCATCACCATCACCGCCGAGCAGGCGATGGCCACTGCCACGCGCGCCGATGAGCGGCACGCCGCCGGGGACCGGCTCGGGATGCTCCACGGCATGCCGCTGGCCTACAAGGACCTGCTGGACGTGGCTGGCGTGCCCACCGGCTACGGGACCGCTGCCTTCGAACCCGTTGTTGCCGCAAAGGATTCGCCGCTGGTGGCCACCCTGTCGCGGGCGGGTGCCATTTCACTGGGAAAGACCCAAGTGCCTGAATTCGGGTTGAGCTGCCACTCGGAAAACGATGTGGCACCCCCTGCCCGCAACCCGCTGAACCCGGCACTGTCCGCCGGCGGTTCCAGCGGCGGGGAGGCGGCGGCGGTGGCGTCCGGGATGCTGCCCTTCGGTCCGGGCAACGACGGTGGCGGCTCGGTCCGCATCCCCGCTTCGGCCTGTGGCCTGATCGGGCTCAAGCCCGGCCTGGGAACCATCCCCAGCGACGTCCTTGACGGCACGCTCGACGGCTTCGGGGCTCCCCGGCTCACGGTCTCCGGCCCGCTGGCCCGCACCGCCCTGGATGCCGCCCTGCTCATGGATGCCATGATCGACCCGACCCGGGAAACCTATCTGGACGCCCTGCGGGACGGTGCCGTCGATGCGCTGCGCGGCCTGCGGATCGGAGTCAGCACCGACAGCCCCTTTGCCTCGGCGTATGAGATCAAGCTCGCGGCGGACGCCCATGCGGCGCTGAACCGGGGGATCAAGGGGCTCGGCGCACGGGGCCACCATATCGAGGAGGCCGAGATCTTCTACGACGCCGCCTACCCCGAGACGTTCTCCACGGTGTGGACCAGCGGCCTGGCAGCCGCCCCCATCCCGGCGGGCAACGAGGCGAAACTGGGCACCCTGGCACGTTCCTTCCGCGAACGCGCCACGATCCGCGATCCCAAGACCTCCGCAAAGGCCGCCCGCCGGCTGACGGAAATCGCCGCGGACTTCCGCACCCAGTGGGGGCACTACGACGTGGTGCTGACTCCCGCCATGGCGTTCGCTCCCCCAGAAATCGGCTTCTACACCTCGCAGGACGCGGACACCGACTACATGCGCCAATGCCAGTACACCCCCTTCACCTCGATGGTGAACGTCTCCGGCCTTCCGGCCATCACGGTTCCGACGTTCACGACCGCCGGCGGACTGTCGATGGGCGTGCAATTGATCGGCCGGGCCGGTTCGGAAATCCAGCTCCTGGCACTGGCGGGGCAATTGTCCGAAATGTGAGATTGGTCTACAAAGTGGGCATGACGCGCGTCACGGGCGAAAAATTGATGACATGTCTATATCCACCTCGCTGAAGGATCAGTCCTCGACCGGTTTCTTTGGCCACCCCAAAACGCTTTCGAATCTGTTCAGCATCGAGATGTGGGAACGCTTCTCCTTCTACGGGATGCAAGCGATCCTGGCGTACTACATGTACTTCTCCGTCACCGACGGCGGACTCGGGATCCCCCAGGACCTGGCGCTGTCGCTGGTCGGCGCCTATGGCGGCGCCGTCTACCTGAGCACCATTCTTGGCGCCTGGCTCGCCGACCGCCTGCTGGGATCCGAGAAGGTCCTGCTCTGCTCCGCCTTCCTGATCATGGGCGGACACATTGCCCTGGCCGCCCTGCCCGGCGCGACCGGCCTGGCCGTCGGCCTGGTCCTGGTTGCCGTGGGCTCGGGCGGGTTGAAGGCCAACGCCACCGCCCTGGTTGGTTCGCTGTATTCCAAGGAAGACACCCGCCGCGACGCCGGCTTCTCCATCTTCTACATGGGCGTGAACATCGGCGGCCTGCTTGGCCCGCTGCTCACCGGTTTCCTGCAGCAGCGCTGGGGCTTCCACGTCGGTTTCGCCGCGGCCGCGGTCGGCATGGCCATTGGCGTCGCGATCTACCTCAGCGGCCGCAAGAACCTGCCCGAGTCGGTCAAGGTGGTCGGCAACCCGCTTCCCGCCAACGAGCGCAAGAAGTACCTGATCGGTTTCCTCGCCTTCATCGTCGTCGTCGTGGTGGCATTCGCGTTGAAGATCATCACCGCGGAATCACTGGCACGCACCATTGCCTACGCCGTCATCCTGGCCTCGGTCATCTACTTCACCCTGATGCTGCGTTCCAAGCGCGTCACCGCGGTTGAGCGCAAGCACGTTCTGGCCTTCATCCCGCTGTACATCGCCTCGGCCGCGTTCTGGGCGCTGTTCCAGCAGCAATTCACGTTCATCGCCGTGTACTCGGAGGAACGACTGGACCGCTCGCTCTTCGGCTGGGAGATGCCCGCCTCCTGGGTCCAGTCGATCAACCCGGTCTTCATCATCGTGCTGGCAGGCATCTTCGCCGCCCTGTGGACCAAGCTGGGCACCCGCCAGCCGGGCACCGTGGTCAAGTTCTCCGTGGCGCTGGTCCTTGTCGGCCTGGCATTCCTGGTCTTCATCCCGATGAATTCCCTGGAGAAGACCCCGCTGCTGGCGCTGGTCGGGATCCTGCTGCTGTGCACCCTGGCAGAGTTGCTGCTGAGCCCCATCGGACAGTCCGTGACCACCAAGCTGGCCCCGGCCGCCTTCGGCACGCAGATGATCGCGTTGTTCTTCCTCTCGGTGTCACTGGGCACCACGCTGGCCGGCATCCTGGCCGGTTTCTACACCGAGGGCAATGAGGTCACCTACTTCCTGGCCCTCGGCGGCACCGCCATCGTCCTGGGCGTTGCCCTGTTGCTGGCCACCCCGGCCCTGAAGAAGCTGATGGGCGAGGTCCGCTAGCCACGTCTCGTCCCGCCTCCCAGGTGCGGGGCCACGAACGCAGACAGCGGCCACACCCGGATGCCGGGTGTGGCCGCTGCTTTCGTGCCCGCGAATCCCGTCCTAGTACGACGATGCCAGGGTGCTTCCCAAGAAAATCACCACGACGATCATCAGCACAATGAACGCTGCTCCCAGGTAGCCTGTGACGAGCCCGGCAATGGCGACCCCGCGCATGTGCGGTTCGCGGCGCAAGGCAAGGTGTCCGCAGATGATCGCAACCACTTGGGGAAAGAACAACATCCCCGCGGTGAACAACCCGATGATTCCGGCCACCAGCGACACGATGGACAACGCGCTGGTCGGGCGCTGGAGCTGGTAGCCGGGCTGCGGGTAGCCGGGCTGCGGAAATCCGTTTTGGAGATGGCCTTGCTGCGGGTAACCGGGGTTCTGGTAGCCGTTTTGGCCCGGTTGGCCTGCCTGACCCGCACTGCCAGGCCGGCCCGGGCCGTTGCCCAGACCCACCGGCGGGGCGTCCAGCGGTTGGTCCAGGTAGGGGTTTCGCGGCGGTGCCGCATGCGGATTGTGCGACCAGCGCGGATCCCTCGGATCGTCAAACGACGGTCCGGTCTCGGGATCGTGCGCTGCGTCCTCTGGATTCCCCATGATTCCTTTTCCTCACCTGTGCCCGGCGGCCCGTGCACCCTCATGCACCGGCGCGGCGCCGTCTCTGGCCCCCAGTTTAGCCACAATTGCCTGGCACAGCGTGCTCACATTCACTGCTCAGGAACCGGTGCGAGAGTTGGCACCATGAACAAGGCAGCACACCCTCCGGCCGCAAACCCCCACCCCCGGCACCATGCCGTGCCCCCGTACCTACTGATGTCGATGGCTGCCTGCGACGGCGCCTGGGAAGCGCCGGAGGCCATGCGCAAGTTCATTTCCCGTCCGCCGGGCCCCGGGGAACCGGAGGGCCCCGGACCCGAGGCGCGGACCCGCATCGCCACCCGGGCACGCCAGACCCTGCTGCTGGACCAGGCCCTGCTGCATGAGCGGGCCACCACACCCACCGACATCGGCCGGCTGATAGAACCCTCCGGGCGGCTGAAGCGAACCGTCTCCGACGCTCAGGGCGCCGAGACCACCCCCGGAACCACCGCACGCGCCGAGGGCAGAACCCCCGTGGCGGATCTTGACGCGAACCGTGCCCACGACGGGCTGGGCGCGGTCCACGGGTTCCTGGTCGGGATGCTTAAGCGCAATTCGCTCGATGGCGCCGGACTGGGACTGCGCGGCACCGTGCACTACGGGCAGCACTACGACAATGCCTTCTGGGACGGAACCCAGATGGTCATGGGCGACGGGGATGGGGAGATCTTCAATTCCTTCACCTCCTCGCTCTCGGTGATCGCCCACGAGATGGGCCACGGCCTGCTGCAACACACCACAAGCCTGGCCTACCGGGGCCAGTCCGGGGCGCTGAACGAATCCATCGCCGATGTCTTTGGCGCGCTGGTGGAACAGTTCGTGGCCGGGGACGACGCGGCAAGCGCCAGCTGGCTGATTGGCGAGGGGCTCCTCACCGACAAGGTGCAGGGTGCGGCCCTGCGGTCCATGGCGGCACCTGGCACCGCCTACGACGACCCGATCCTGGGCAAGGACCCGCAACCCGCAACCATGGCCGGCTACGTGGACACCGACGAGGACAACGGCGGGGTGCACCTGAACTCCGGCATCCCCAACCACGCGTTCTACCTCTTCGCCACGGCCCTGGGCGGCAATGCCTGGGAAACCGCCGGTTCCCTGTGGTTCAACGTCATCGCCACCCGCGCGCTGCCCGAGGACGCCGACTTCGGCACCTTCGCCGAACAGACCTTGCTCCAGGCCCGCCGCGACCACGGAGAAGGGTCCGAGGTGGAGCTCGCCCTGGCCCGGGCCTGGGACACCGTCGGCGTGGTCCCCCGGGTGAAGGACTCCGATGACGAATCACCCGACACGGGACGTGCTCCTCGCCCGCGCCGCCCGTGACGCTTTCAGCTACTCGCTGGACAGCGACAGTGCGGAACATTCAATGCCCGACACGCTGCCCACGGGTCCGGCCCGCACGCCGGCCGGACGCGGGATGGCCTCCGCGCAACGGCGCCGACCGCACGCCGGTGCCAGAAACCCGGACCCCGCACCGCGACTTGTCCGGCCGCGGGAGGGCAATCAATGAGAAACTGGGGGACATGGCCCATCCTCGCGCCGGGACCCCGGCACTGCCCCAAGACCTGATCGATCTCCCTGCGGTGCGCGACGCGTACTTTGACATCCACCCGGATCCCGCCGACCCCGCGCAGCGTGTGGTCTTTGGCACCTCCGGGCACCGCGGCACCTCACTGAACGGCTCCTTCAACGAGGACCACATCGCTGCCACCACCCAGGCCATCGTCGAATACCGGCGCGGCGCCGGGATCACCGGGCCGCTCTTCGTCGGCAAGGACACCCACGCGCTCTCGGACCCGGCACAGGACACCGTGCTGGAGGTCCTGGCGGGCAACGACGTCGCCATCCTGGCCGACGCCCGCACCGGGTGGACCCCCACCCCGGCCCTGAGCCACGCCATCCTGGCGCACAACGCCGAGCGCACGGCCCCGCGCGCCGACGGCATCATCATCACCCCCTCGCACAACCCGCCGGCCGACGGCGGGCTGAAGTACAACCCGCCGCACGGCGGCCCGGCCGACACCGACGCCACTTCGTGGATCGCCAACCGCGCCAACGAACTGCTGGAGGCCAAGCTGGCAGGGGTCAAGCGCACCTCGCTGGGCGCCGCGCGCCTGGGCGGGAAGATCGGCACCTTCGACTTCATGGCCTCCTACGTCAACGACCTGCCCTCGGTGCTGGACCTGGATGCGATCCGCTCCGCGGGGCTGCGCATCGGCGCCGACCCGATGGGCGGGGCCGCGGTGGACTACTGGGGCGCGATCGCCGAAACCCACAAGTTGGATCTCACCGTGGTGAACCCGGGCGTCGACCCGCGCTTTGCATTCATGTCCCTGGACACCGACGGGAAGATCCGCATGGACTGCTCCTCGGCCGACGCGATGGCCTCGCTGATCGCCGCCCGCAGCGCCTATGACATCTCCACGGGCAACGATGCAGACGCCGACCGCCACGGCATCGTCACCCCCGATGCCGGGCTGATGAACCCCAACCATTTCCTGGCCGTGGCCATCCAGTACCTCTACACGCACCGCACCGGCTGGTCCAAGGATGCAACGATCGGCAAGACGCTGGTCTCCTCCTCGATGATCGATCGGGTCGCGGCGTCACTGGGCCGCACCCTGGTCGAGGTCCCGGTGGGCTTCAAGTGGTTCGTCCCTGGCCTGTTGGACGGCTCCGGCGCCTTCGGCGGCGAGGAATCGGCCGGCGCGTCCTTCCTGCGCCGCGACGGGCGCACCTGGACCACCGACAAGGACGGAATCCTTCTGGCGCTGCTGGCCAGCGAGATCACCGCGGTCACCGGGTCCTCCCCCTCGATGCACTACTCCGCGCTGGCCGCGGAACACGGGGCGCCCAGCTACGCGCGCATCGACGCCCCGGCCGACAGGGCGCAGCGGGCACGGCTGGGCAACCTCGCGGCCTCCGACGTTGCAGCCGAGGTGCTCGCGGGCGAGCAGATCACCGCGCGGCTGACCGAAGCCCCGGGCAACGGGGCGAAGATCGGCGGGCTGAAGGTCACCACCGAAAACGCCTGGTTTGCTGCCCGCCCCTCGGGCACCGAGGACAAGTACAAGATCTACGCAGAGTCCTTCCTGGGCGAGGAGCACCTGGCCCGGGTGCAATCGGAGGCGAAGGACATCGTCTCAGCGGTGCTCGGATAATCAGCCGCCCGGCCCGGCGCCTCACACTGAGGGAATGCGCCGGGAAGGCCGGAGGCTCCCCCTGTGCGGGGAGCCTCCGGCCTTCGTCGTTCCTGCCGGGGAATCCGCGCAACGGTGCGGAACAACCGTGGCCCGCAAGTGCGTATGCGGATTGTGGAATATTTACATGAGGCGGTCGATGAGCTTGGACTTCGCCCAGGTGTAGGGCGGGTAGATCGCCTTGAGCGTGTCCACCACGGTGGTCTTGCCCATCACGGCACGCATCTGCGAGAGCCGCTCGAACCCATGCCGCCCGTGGTATGAACCCATGCCGGAGGCGCCCACGCCGCCGAAGGGGAGCCCCGGGACGGCCATGTGCACGTTGGGCGCGTTGTGCACGATGGCACCGGCCCGCACCTGGTCCCCGAACGCGGACTGCAGCCTGGGGTTCTCGCTGAACAGGTAGGCGACCAGCGGGTTGGGGCGCGCATTGATGAAGCGCACCGCCGCGTCGAAGCTTTCCACCGCGATGATCGGCAGGATCGGGCCGAAGATCTCCTCGCGCATCAGCGGCGAGCCCGGATCCACGTTGGCCATCACCGTGGGCTCGATCTTCAGGGTGTCGGCGTCGTACCCGCCACCGATGAGGACCTCGCCGTGCTCCAGGTAGGAAACCAACCTGTCGAAGTGGGCCTTGTTCACGATGCGGCCGTAGTCCCGGCTGGCCAGCGGGTTCTTGCCATAGAACCCGGTGATCGCCTTGGCGAGCTGCTTTTCCAGGTTCCGGGCGGCATCGCCCACCGCCAGCACGTAGTCGGGCGCCACGCAGGTCTGCCCGGAATTCATGAACTTTCCGAAGGCCAGCCGGCGCGCCACCGCCACCGAAGTCCCGTCCATCACCACGGCCGGGGACTTCCCGCCCAGCTCCAGGGTCACCGGCGTCAGATGCTCCGCAGCGGCGCGGGCCACGATCTTCCCCACCCGCTCTCCGCCGGTGAAAAAGATGTGGTCAAAGTGTTGTTCCAGCAAGATTTTGCTGGTTGATGCCCCGCCCTGGACGACGGCGCACGCCCGGTGGTCCAGGAACTTGGGGACCAGCCGGCCCAGCACCGCGGAGGTCGCCGGGGCCAGCTCCGAGGGCTTGAGCACCGTGACGTTGCCCGCGGCGATGGACGCGACCAGCGGGGCGAGGATCAGCTGCAGCGGGTAGTTCCAGGCACCGATGACCAGCACCACGCCCAGGGGCTGCGGCTCGATCTTGGCCGCCGCGGGATGCAGGGCGAGCGGGATCTTCACCGCCTTGGATTCCATCCACTCGGAGAGGTGCAACTGCGCGTGGTCGATTTCCGCGCGCACCATGTCGATCTCCGTCATCTTCGCCTCGACCGCACCCTTGCCCAGGTCGTCGGCCAGTGCATCGATGAAGTCCTGTTCGTGCGCCTCCAGCATGCGCTCGAGTGCCTTGAGCTGCGAGGCCCTGAAACGGCGCGGGTGGGCCAGCCGGGTGGCCACCACGTCGTGCATCGAGGCGACGATCTCCACGATGTTCTCCGGCAGTTCGGGCACCACTTCGGGCAGCTCGAGCTCGTTCAACGCCGTCGACTCGCGAGGCGCTGCGGATTTATGTGAAGTGTCGGATGTGCCCATGTCCTGAGCCTACGGCCAGTGTGGCATCGGCAACAGGCCGCCACGCCTTGCGGGGGGGCCGGGGCGCGCGGGCTCCGCGTGGCGACATCGACTTGCCCGCCCCGGCGCCCGGTGGGATAGGCTCGCGCATAGTGACACGGGGTGTCGGCGCGCACGCGACCGGCTGAGATGAAACCCGTAGAACCTGATCTAGTTCGTACTAGCGGAGGGATGTTGCTCATGGAATCCATGGCGCCTTCAAGACTTGTAACACCCGGCGAGCTCGCCGATGCCCTGGGCGCCCTGCGCGCCTCCACACCCCTTGTCCAGTGCCTGACCAACGCCGTGGTCACCAACTTCACTGCCAACGTGTTGCTGGCCGCCGGGGGCTCCCCCGCCATGGTCGACGTGCCAGGGGAGGCAGGTGACTTTGCCGCGATCGCGGCGGGGCTGCTGGTGAACCTTGGCACCCCGAACACCGAGCAGGCAGCGGGCATGCGCGAGGCTGTTGCCGCCGCCGGCGCCGCCTCGACGCCCTGGGTGCTGGACCCCGTGGCGGTCGGGTCGTTGCGCGTGCGCACCTCGCTGGCCCGTGAATTTGCGGCCGCCGGACCCACCGTGATCCGCGGCAACGCCTCGGAGATCCTGGCGCTTGCAGGGGCCTCTGAGGGCGGGCGCGGGGTCGAATCCACCGATTCGGTTGCCGCTGCAACCGACGCCGCCATGGCGCTGGCCAGGCGCAGCGGCGCCGTCGTCGCGGTCTCCGGGGAAGCGGACCTGGTCACCGACGGGGTGCGCACGGTGCACGTGCACGGCGGCAGTGCGATGTTGACCCGCATCACCGGCGGCGGGTGCGCGCTGGGCGCGATCTGCGCCGCCTTCCTGTCCACCGGACCCGACCCGCTGGTGGCCACGGTTGCCGCGCACGCCTTCTACTCCGTGGCTGCAGAACGCGCCGCCGCGGTGAGCCACGGGCCGGGAAGCTTCGCCGTGGACTTCCTGGACTCGCTGTACTCGCTCGCCCCGGCCGACCTGGCCCAAGCGGCGGTGCTTTCCTGATGCCGACCTCCGGAATCTACCTCGTGGCCGACTCGGCCTCGACCGCCGGCCGCCCGTTGGCCGAGATCGTGAAGGCGGCGGTGGACGGCGGAATCACGACGGTGCAGCTGCGCTGCAAGGACCTGGCGGCGGCGCACTTCCTGGACATCGTCCTGGGCTGCGCCCGGCACACCGCCGGCCGCGCGCAGCTGCTGGTCAACGACCGCGTCGACGTGTTCCTGGCCGCCCGCGCGGCCGGGGCCGACGTGCAGGGGGTGCACATCGGCCAATCCGACCTGCCCGCATCCCTGGTGCGTGGGCTCATCGGGCCCGACGCCGTGCTGGGGCTCAGCGCCGCCACCGATGCGCAGATCGAGGCGGCAAACCGGCTGCAGTCCAGCTCCCCGGGCACCATCGACTACCTGGGGGTCGGCGCCGTGCACGCCACCCCGACCAAGAAGGACCACCCCGAACCGCTGGGACACGCGGGCCTGGCCCGCGCCGTGGGACTCAGCGGCCTGCCGGTGATCGCCATCGGCGGGATCGACGCCGCGGATGTGGCCCCGCTGGCCCGCACCGGGGCCGCCGGCGTCGCGGTGGTCCGCGCCATCTGCGCCGCGGAGGATCCGCGCGCCGCAGCCACGAACCTACGCAGCCTCTGGGAGGGCACCAAGCCATGAACACCCCGAACACCAGCACCGTGAAGAACATCCTGTCCATCGCCGGATCCGACCCCTCCGGGGGCGCCGGGATCCAGGCCGACCTCAAATCCATTGCCGCGGCCGGCGGCTACGGCATGGCAGCCATCAGCGCGCTGACCGCGCAAAACACCCGCGGGGTGCGCAGCGTCCACGTGCCGCCGGCCGGATTCCTGACACAGCAATTGCGCGCGGTTTCGGAGGACATCGCCATCGACGCAATCAAGATCGGGATGCTCGCCAACGCGAGGGTCATCGACGAGCTCGGCGACTGGCTGGCAGGCATCCGCGCCGCCGCCCCCGCGGGCCACGGGGTCCCGGCGGTGGTGCTGGACCCGGTCATGGTCGCCACCAGCGGGGATACGCTGCTGGATGCCGAGGCCGACGCGGCGCTGCGCCGCCTCTTCACCCACACCGACGTGATCACCCCCAACATCCCGGAGCTCGCCGTGCTGGCGCGCGGCGTCGTGGCCACCGAGTGGGAGCAGGCGGTGGACCAGGCGCGCGTCGTCGCGACCGAATACGGGGTCCTGGTGCTGGCCAAGGGCGGGCACCTAGAAGGGGAAACGTGCCGCGATGCGCTCATCGATGCCGACGGCGTGCTCGTGGAGGTCGTCTCCCCGCGGCTTGACACCGCCAACACGCACGGCACCGGCTGCTCGCTCTCCTCCGCCCTGGCAACCTTCTACGCCCGCAGCGGGGACTGGGGATCGGCCCTGCGCAACGCCAAGGCCTGGCTGTCCGAGGCGATTGCCCGGGGGCACGAGCTGGCGGTCGGCGGCGGGCACGGCCCGGTGAACCACCTCGCAGCGCTCTGGGACGGGGTGCGCCCGGCCGATTCCCTGGATTCGATGACGCAGTGGTGGGAGAGGATCGCCGGCATCCGCGTGCGCATCGACGAGCTGGCGTTCATCCGCCGGCTCAAGGACGGATCCCTGGAGACGGCGGACTTCGAGGACTACCTGGGCCAGGACTCGCTGTACCTGCGCACCTATGCGCGGGTCATGTCGCGCGCCTCGGAACTGGCCCCCACCACGACCGAGCAGCGGTTCTGGGCCGCCAGCGCCGCCAGCTGCCTGGAGGAGGAACTCTCGCTGCACCGCGGCCGGCTCGCCGAGGAAGTCCCGGAACCCTCGCCGGCCACCACCGCGTACCTCAACCACCTGCGCGCGGACGCCAATGACTACCCGGTGCTCGCCGCCGCGCTGCTGCCCTGCTTCTGGATCTACCAGGACGTGGGCAAGCGGCTGGCGGCGGCCAACCACCCGGCGCACCCCTACGCGGACTGGCTCGCCGCCTACTCCTCGGTTCAGTTCGACGACGTCACGGCGCGGGCCATCGAACTGGTCCGTTCGGTCCATCGGCGGGCTGACGGGCCCACGCGGGAGCGGATGTGGCGCGCATTCGAGGCCTCGTCCGAGCACGAGCTGGACTTCTTCGCGCAGACTGCGGCGGATGCCCCCGGCGCCGGGGTGGGGCTCATCACCCCGGGTGTCGCACTGCCCGTGGGGTGAGTAAAATGCACACGGGGGTTTTGCGCGCCGCGTGCGCGCCCCCGGCATTTTTCCGCACCCTGCGCCCGGAAGGCACCCATGAGCAACCGATTCGGCATTGGCTGGAGCCTGCACGGCGACGGCAAGTCCATCTCCCCCGGAACGGTGGTGGCCCCGAACGAGCGCCTGCACTGGCCGCAGACCATCTCCATCGGCGTGCAGCACGTCATGGCGATGTTCGGGTCCACCGTGCTGGTCCCGGCGATCACCGGGTTCCCGGCCACCACCACCCTGTTCTTCTCCGGCGTCGGCACCCTGTTGTTCCTGCTGATCACCGCCGGGCGGGTGCCCAGCTACCTGGGCTCCTCCTTCGCGTTCATCGCCCCGGTCTCCGCGGCGATGGCCGGGCACGGGATGGCAGGGGCCCTGGGCGGCATCGTCGTCTCCGGCGCTGCGCTCTTCGTCATCGGACTGATCGTGCAGAAATCGGGCACCGGATGGATCCACGCCCTGATGCCGCCGGTGGTCATGGGCACCATCGTCGCGCTGATCGGGCTGAACCTGGCTTCGGCCACGCTGAAGCCGATGCAGGACTTCCCGCTGACCACCTTCGCCACGGTGCTGGCCATCGTGGTGTCCGCGGTGTTCTTCCGGGGACTGCTGGGGCGCCTGTCCATCCTGCTGGGCCTTCTCGTCGGCTACCTGGTGGCGCTCTCGCAGGGCCAGGTGAACTTCCAGCCGATCGTTGACGCCCCGGTCATCGGGCTGCCGGTCTTCACCGCCCCGAGCTTCCACCTGGACACGATGCTGGTGTTCCTGCCGGTGGTGTTCGTGCTGATCGCCGAGAACATCGGGCACGTCAAGACCGTGGGATTGATGACCGGACGCGATCTGGATGCGGTGAACGGCCGCGCACTGATGGCCGACGGCGCGGCGACGCTGCTTGCCGGCTTCGGCGGCGGCTCGGGCACCACCACCTACGCGGAGAACATCGGCGTGATGGCCTCCTCGCGCGTGTATTCCACCGCCGCCTACTGGATCGCGGGCATCGTGGCGATCCTGGTGGCGTTCTTCCCGAAGTTCGGCGCGGTCATCAACACCATCCCCGCCGGGGTCTCCGGGGGCGCGGGCATCGTGCTCTACGGCATGATCGGGATCATCGGCGCGCGCCTGTGGGTCCAGAACAAGGTCGACTTCTCCAACCCCATCAACCTGATGACCGCCGGCACCGGGCTGATCATCGCCATCGCCGTCACCACCGCCCTGGACTTCGGCGGGGTGTCGCTGGGCGGCATCGCGCTGGGCACCATCGCCACGCTGGTGATCTACCACCTGATGCGCTCCATCGCCCGGGCCCGCGGCACCGAGCCGACCGACGCCGGGGAAATCAGCGGGGCCACGCACTCCAAGCTCGGCTAGTTCGCCTGGTTCGCCTAACCTGCGCAGTTCGCAAGAATACGCACGAAAACCGGGCGGGGAACCTTTGACAGGTTCCCCGCCCGGTTTTTCGTGCCCGGCGCCGGCCCGGTCCCGGGCGAGGGGCCGCGCAGCTATCCGATGACGGTGATCGGCGGCTCGTTGGCCAGCTCCTCCTCGCGCGTGAGCTTCTTCATGCTGGAGGTCAGCAGGGAACCGTCGTCGCGCTGCAACGCAAAGACCGCATCGATGGACGGCTCGCCCTCAATCACCGGTCCCTGCCCGTGAAGCTCGACCGACACCTCCGGGTTGGCCGGGGACAGCGTGTACTTCACCCCACGCACCCTGAACGACACCTCGTCCTCGCCTTCGCCCAGCGACGCGGTCAATGCCTCCGCCTCGAGGTGGAAGTGCACCGAGGAGTCGTTGCGGCGCAGGCTGAACTCCAACCCGCCCCACTCCGCGGGCAGCCGCGGGTCGAAGAGCCATTCGCCGGTGTCGTCGCGCAACCCGCCAAAGCCGTACACCAGCGCCGCCCACACCCCGCCGGTGGAGGCCACGTGCACCCCGTCGGCGGCATTTCCGTGCAGGTTCAGCAGATCCACGTTCAGCGCATGCTCGAAGTACTCGTAGGCCAGGTCCTGGTAGCCGACCTCCGCGGCGAGGATCGCCTGCACCGTGGCCGAGAGCGTCGAGTCCCCGGTGGTCAGCGGGTCGTAGTAGTCGAAGTCGGCACGTTTTTGCTCTGCCGTGAAGTCCGAGGAGCGCAGCCACAGTGCCAGCACCGTGTCGGCCTGCTTGAGCACCTGGAAGCGGTAGATCACCAGCGGGTGGAAGTGCAGCAGCAGCGGGCGGTATTCGGCGCCGGTGCCCGGCACGTCCCACACCTCCCGGTTCAGGAACCCGGCGTCCTGCGGGTGGATCCCCACGGTCTCCGAGAACGGGATGAACATCGCCAGGGCCGCATCCGACCAGTCGCGGATTTCCCGCGGCCCGATGTCCAGCTCCTTGATGATGCGCGCGTGGTCCTCGGGGAACTCCTCGGCCAGGTAGCCCATGAGGTTCACCGCGTAGTTCAGGTTGAAGCGCGCCATCACGTTGGTGAAGGTGTTGTCGTTGACCACCGCGGTGTACTCGTCCGGGCCCGTGACCCCGTGGATGTGGAAGCTGCGCCCGGTCTTGGTCTCGCGCCAGAAGCCCAGCGAGTTCCACAGCCTGGCGGTTTCCACCACAATTTCCGCACCTCCCCCCAGCAGCAGCCCGGTGTCCCCGCTGGCGCCCACATAGCGGGCCAGGGAATACACCACGTCGGCGTTGATGTGGTACTGCGCGGTCCCTGCCGGGTAGTAGGCGCTGGCCTCCTCGCCGTTGATGGTGCGCCAGGGGAAGAGGATGCCGTGCTCGTTCAGCGTCGCGGCCCGGCGCCTGGCCGCGGGGATCATTGACACCCGCGCGCGCAGCGCATTGCGCGCCCACTGCGGGTTGGTATAGGTCAAAAACGGCAGCACGTAGATCTCGGTGTCCCAGAAGTAGTGCCCGGAGTAGCCGTTGCCCGAGACCCCCTTGGCGGAGATCCCCAGCCCGTCGGAGCGCGCCGAGGCCTGCGCCAGGGCGAAGATGTTCCAGCGGATCGCCCGCTGCAGCAGCGGGTGGGATTGGACCAGCACGTCCGAATTTCCCCAGAACTCGGTGAGAAACTCGCGCTGGGCCCAGAACAGCTCGTCGGCGCCACGCGGAACCAGGTGACGCAGCGCCCGCACGCAGCGGTTGACCATCTCCGTGGCGTCGTGCCGCCGCGAGGAGTGGAAGGAGGCGAACTTGTCGATGTGCAGGGCCTCGTCCTTCTCCAGGTAGGCGGAGACGGTGTGCTCGACGCGCTCGGGCGTGACGGTTGACTGCTCGACGAAATCCGTGGTCTCCCCGGCGATGCGGGTGACATGCGAGATGGCGGCTGCAACCGACATGTTCGAGCCGCGCAGGTAGTAGCTCAGCGCGCAGATCCCGTCCTTCTCATGGGTTCCGCCCGAAAGCATCGACTCCTCTCCGCTGCCTGCGGACTTGCGCGGGTCGAAGGGCACCTCGCCGGCATCGGATTCGGCGGGGGTCGGGACGGGCCGCGCGCGCGACTGGCCGACCAGCGCCGATTGGACGAAGACGTGGGCGGGGGCATCGAGCAGCCGCACGGTGACGCGGAACAGGGCCAGGTGGCGTTCGGAGAAGGAGATCATCGACCGGGTGCGGACCATGACGCGGTGCCCCTCGGCGGTGCGCCAGAGCGTGTCGGAGATCAGCGTGCCGTCCCTGAAGTCCAGACGCAGCTCGTCCTTGAGGATCTCGGTGCGCCCGATCTCCAGGGCCTCGTCGTTGATGTAGACGCGCACGGTGCGGGCGTCGGGGGCCGAGACCATGGTCTGGCCGGTCTCCGCGAGCCCGAATGCCGATTCGGCGTGGCGGATCTTCCAGGTCTCGTGCAGCCCGTTGATGAACATCCCCTCGGTGCATTCACCGATGCCCAGTGAGTCCCCGCGCATCCCGAGGAAGCCGTTGCCCAGCGAGAAGATCGTCTGCTCCACGGCGGGGTCGATGGGGCGCGGATGCACCCGGGTGTAGGACCAGGTGTCCAACTCCCAGTCGTCGCGGGCCTGCTGGTTGACCAATTCGTCGAGGTCGGCAACCACGATGTCGGCCCCGGCGGCCCGTAGCGCCTCTTCGGGTTGGTCCCGGGCCACGGCCACCACGAGCCCGAAGCCGCCTGCAGCCGCGGCCTGGACCCCGGAGATCGCGTCCTCGATGACGACGCATTCGTTGACCGACCAGCCCAGGTCGCTGGCCGCGGCCAGGAAGGTGTCGGGGGCCGGCTTGCCCGGCAGGTTGCGCGCGGCGGCCTGCAGCCCGCCGATCACGACGGAAAATTCGTCGCGCAGCCCGGCCGCTTCCAGCACCTCCTCGGCATTGCGCGAGGAGGAGACGACAGCGACCTCGAGCCCTGCCTGTTGGATCTGGCGCAGGTAGGCCAGCGACCCCGGGTAGGGCTCGATTCCCGTATCGTGCAGGATCGCGCGGAAGACCGTGTTCTTGCGGTTTCCCAGGGCGCACACGCTCGAGGTGCCGGGAGCATCGGTGTCATTGCCCCACGGCAGCTCGATCCCGCGGTCGGCCAGCACCGCCGCGACTCCCTCGTATCGGGGCCGCCCGTCGACCAGGGCAAAATAGTCGTCCTCGGTGTAGGACTTCTCGATCCCTGCCTCGGCGAAGAACTCGTCGAAGAGTTGCTGCCAGGCCTCCCGGTGGACCTCCGCGGTGGGGGTCAGCACACCGTCCAGGTCAAAAAGCACGGCCTTGAAATCGCGGCGCCGATAGTCGGCGCCGGTGGCGAGGGCTTCACGCATGGTGTTGAATTCCCATCTCTGTCTCGCGGTGGCTCCCGGACCCACGGAACTTCGGGGGCGTTCGGGTGCGGCACCGCCTCAACGGCTTTTCCCGCGGCCACGGATCGGGGGCGTATCTGCGCCCCCGTGTCGTGCCGGCGGGCCCTGCACTGCCCAGCCTAGTCACCGATCAACTCGCGCGGGAAGCACGCAGGGCAATTCGGCCGTGTCGCACCACCTGCGTGCGCCGGAGAGTTCACGCCCTCGCGGGGCACGGCGGGCACGCGGCAGCGGTCATCATGCGGGACTTGGGTGGAACCAACCCGCAGATGCGGTTCTTTTACCCAAAACTTCAAGTCAATTCGTAATTGTTACCCAGGTTCCATGGTCCCAGCCCTTGAAAACCACCCTCCGGTTCTACAAGATGAGCAGTAGAAGAGCCTCGAGACCTTCACGGCCGCGAGACACTTCACCTTCATGGGGGGACCATAAGGTGATTCTGCCGGGGGGGACATCCATCCCCGCCGGCCGGTGCCGCCGCGAAGCTCGCGGCCGGCGGATCATTCCCTTCCCCCGTCCCAGACGTACCGGGCGGCAACGGCCACCCGACCGAGCAGGAGGAATGATGAAAACTTCACCACGGGGAAAGGCGTACGCCTCCCTGGCGTCCCTTGGCGTTGCTGCCCTGGTTCTCACCGGCTGCGGCGGGGGCCCGGGCGCACCGGAAACCAGTGCGGCCAGCACCGGCGGCAGCCCGGCGGCGGGCAAGGCGGAGGTCACCTTGTACGGCACCATCGCCGATGCCGAGGCCAAGCTGCTCGAGAAGTCCTGGGCCGACTGGTCCGCGGAGAACAACATCAAGATCAAGTACGAGTCCTCCAAGGAGTTCGAGACCCAGATCGCCGTGCGCGCCCAGGGCGGCAACGCCCCGGACCTGGCGATCTTCCCGCAGCCGGGGTTGCTGGGCGACCTGGCCACCCGCGGCTACCTCAAGCCGGCGCCCGAGGGTGTCAAGGCGAATGTCGCCTCGGGCTGGTCCGAGGACTGGGCCAAGTACGGCACCGTCGACGGGACCCTGTACGGGGCACCGATGATGGCCAGCGTCAAGGGCTGGGTCTGGTACTCCCCGGCCGAGTTCAAGGAGAACGGCTACGAGGTCCCCACCACCTGGCAGGGGTTGCTGGATTTGACCGCCCAGATCGAGAAGGACAAGGGCGAACCGCCCTGGTGCGCCGGCTTCGGCTCGGGCGATGCCACCGGCTGGCCCGGCACCGACTGGGTGGAGGACCTGGTGCTACGCCAGTCCGGCAAGGACGTCTACGACCAGTGGGTGGCCAACGAGGTGAAGTTCTCCGATCCGCAGATCAAGTCCGCGCTCGATGAGGTCGGCAAGATCCTGAAGAACCCGAAGTATGTCAACGCCGGCTACGGCGACATTTCCTCGATCAACGCCACGGCCTTCGGCGACGTGGCGGACGTGATGGTCAGCGGCGACTGCTCACTGACCCACCAGGCGTCGTTCTTCAGCGGATTCATCACCGACGCCGGCGGCAAGGTCGGCCCCGACGCCGATGTGTGGGGCTTCGTCACCCCGTCCATCGACGGGTCGGGCAACGCGGTCACCGGCGGCGGGGACATCATCGGCGCGTTCAGCGACGATCCGTCGGTCGTGAAGGTGCAGGAGTACCTCTCCAGCCCCGAGTGGGCCAACTCCCGGGTGAAGCTGGGCGGGGTGCTCTCGGCCAACAAGGGACTGGACCCGGCAAACGCCTCGGACCCGTTGCTGCAGGAAGCCATCAAGATCCTGCAGGATCCGGAGACGACGTTCCGCTTTGACGCTTCCGACCTGATGCCAGGTTCCGTGGGCGTCGGCACCTTTTTCAAGGGCATAGTCGACTGGATCAACGGCTCCGATTCCGAGACTGTGCTCAAGCAGATCGAGAACGGCTGGCCCTCGAGCTAGTCCGCACGCGGCCCCGGTCCGGGCGGGTTCAACCCCCGCTCGGACCGGGCGCCACCGCCGCAAGCGTTTCCCGCCCGCCTCCCGTGCCGGGCCCTCCGCCCGGTGCGGGGGCCCGGCACGGGGGACATTTTCGAAAGGCCGGCAACCGGCATCATGACAATGTTCCTGCTTTGGCTCAGCGGCCTGCCCACGCTGGCACAGATCCCCATCGTCATCGGGGTGTTCCTGGCCGTGGTGGTGCTACTGCTCTTCCTCATCGAGCTGGCGCCGCGACGCGGGCGCAAATACACCATCATCCGCGCGACTGCCTGCGTCGTGTTCCCGCTGGCGATGGTCGCGATCCTGGATTCCTACACCTGGGCCATCATCGCCGCCGGGTTCCTGGGCCTGCTGCTGTTCTGGCTTGACCTTCGCTCGCGGCACGGGGCCGGGTACGTCTTCGCACTCGTGGGGTTCCTCTCCCCCGCACTGCTCCTGCTGGCTGCCGGGTTGATCGTTCCGACCATCCAGACCACCATCGCCTCGTTCATGAATTCCCGCGGCACCGAATTCGTGGGGCTGGAGAACTTCACCTGGATCTTCACCCAGCCATCGGGCGTCCGCACTGTGCTGAACACCGTGATGTGGGTGTTGATCGCCCCGGCGGTCTCCACCATCGCCGGACTAGCCTATGCGGTGTTCATCGACAAGTCCCGCGGCGAGAAGTTCTTTAAGGTCCTGGTGTTCATGCCGATGGCCATCTCGTTCGTCGGGGCCTCGATCATCTGGCGCTTTGTTTACACCGATCGGCCCGCCGACGCCGAACAGATCGGGCTGCTGAACCAGCTGATCGTCTGGGCAGGCGGGGAACCGGTCCGCTTCCTGCAAAACGAGCCATTGAACACCGTCGCACTGATCGTCGTGCTGATCTGGGTGCAGACCGGCTTCGCCATGGTGCTTCTCTCCGCGGCGATCAAGGGGGTGCCCATCGAACAGCTGGAGGCCGCCGAGATCGACGGGGCCAGTGCGTGGCAGCGCTTCGCCAACGTCACGCTGCCGGGCATCCGATCCACACTGGTGGTCGTGCTGACCACGATCTCGATCGCCTCGCTGAAGGTCTTCGACATCGTGCGCACCATGACGGCCGGCGCAAACGACTCCTCGGTGATCGCCAACGAGATGTACACCCAGTTCCGCAACTTCGAGGCCGGGCGCTCCGCCGCGTTCGCCGTCATCCTCTTCGTGATGGTGATGCCCATCGTCATCTACAACGCCCGGCAGATCAAGATGCAAAGGGAGCTGCGCTGATGTCCACGCTTGCCAAGGCCACGCCCTTGACCCCCGAACCGGCCAACGGGTCTTCCCGGCGCCTCCGAACCGCCTCGCTGGCCAAGTCCCGGCTCACCAACCGCTGGGCCACCCTCGCGGCGCTGGTCATTGCCGCGCTGTGGACCATCCCCACCATCGGCATGCTGGTCTCCTCCTTCCGGCCGGCGCAGCTGGTGCGCACCACCGGTTGGTGGACGATCTTTGAAAACCCGGGTTTCACCACCCAGAACTACACCGACGTCCTGCAGGCCGGCAACTCGCAGCTGACCATGGCCGGGTCGTTCATCAACTCCATCGCGATCACCCTGCCTGCCACGGTGATCCCCTTGCTGCTGGCCACCATGGCCGCCTACGCGTTCGCCTGGATGCGCTTCCCCGGCAGGGACCTGCTCTTCATCCTGGTCTTCGCGCTGCAGATCGTGCCCATCCAGATGGCGCTGGTGCCGCTGCTGCGGCTCTTCGCCGCCGGGGAGCTCTTCGGATACCCGGTCATCGGGGCGTTCGGCCAGGCCGGCTACGCGCAGGTGTGGATCGCGCACACGATCTTCGGGCTGCCGCTGGCGATCTTCCTGCTGCACAACTTCATTGCCGAGATCCCCAACGAGATCATCGAGGCGGCCCGGGTGGACGGGGCCAGCCACGGGCAGATCTTCTTCCGCATCGTGCTGCCGCTGACGGCCCCGGCCATCGCCGCATACTCGATCTTCCAGTTCCTCTGGGTCTGGAACGACCTGCTGGTCGCGTTGATCTTCGCGGACGGCCCGGTCGCCCCGATCACCAAGTTGCTGGCGGAGATCACCGGGACCCGCGGGCAGGATTGGCACCTGCTCACCGCCGGGGCGTTCCTGGCGATCATCGTGCCGCTGGTGGTCTTCTTTGCCCTGCAGCGCTACTTCGTCCGCGGGCTCCTGGCCGGATCCGCCAAGGGCTAGGGGCCGGTGCGCCGGGCCGGCACCGGCCTCACAGGAAAGCCGACGCTTCACTGGCTAGGATAGAGGGCGTGGCTCAGTGGATTAAGACATGGATGGATGACAGCTGGCGCGCCGAGGTGCTCGCTTGGGTGGACATGGCCTGCGAGGCATATTCCCTCACGCGCATAGGTCCACCTCAGGACGCTTCTTCATCGGTCCGCTCGAAGCACCTGCGCGTTCCCACCGACGCCGGGACACTCTTCTTCAAGGCGGTGGCCCCCGGGCAGCTCTTTGAGCCTCCGTTGACCGCTGCGGCCGCGACCTTGGTCCCGGAAAGGTTGGTCATGCCGCTTGCGATCGACCCGGAGCGTGGCTGGATGCTCTCCCCCGACTACGGGGCGACGCTCGACGAGCTGGCCACCACCCCCGAGCTGTGGGCACGGGCGCTCGGTGCCCTCGGCGCGCTGCAGCGCGAGGTCGTCGACTCCGAGGAGGCACTCTTCGACGCCGGCCTGCAGATCCAGGATCCCGCGTGGATCCCGGAGGAGTTCAACAATGCGCTGATGCTGCATGCCTCGCTGCCCAAGGAGCACCCGCTGGGCATTCCGGCCCGCGATGCCGACCACGCCTTCGGTGCATTCAAGGACATCGAGGAGGCCTGCGCGCAACTAATCGCCGGGCCGATCCCGCTGAGCCTGGAGCACGGCTCCTTCGACCGCCGCCGGGTCTTCGCTCCCACGGATGAGAAAACCGCGCCGCGGATCCTGAACCTGGGCGACGCGCACTGGGCGCACCCCTTTGCCTCGCTGGCCCGTCCCATCGAGCGGATGCGGATCGATTTCCGCGCCCCGGCCGACGACCCGCGGATCATGGCCGCCATCGGCGCGTACCTTTGGGCCTGGGACGACTACGGGTCACCGGACGAACTCTACGAACTGGTGGCCCCCGCCCTGCGGATCTCCCCGCTGCACACCCACGAGACCTGGCTGCAATTGCTGGCGGATGCCGACGAACCGGCGCTGCGGCGCTGGGCCCCGAAGGTACTTGGGCCGCTGGCGTCACTGGCGACCGCCACCGCCTGATCCCCGCGGGTGTCCGGGCGGCCTCAGCCGGCCTGCAGGTTTTGCGGCCAGATGCCGCGCTCCGTCATGACGCGGGCCAGGATGTCGGCGCGGTCGCTCATGATCCCGTCGACCCCCATCTCCAGCAGCCGGTGCATGTCCTGCTCCTCGTTGACGACCCACACGTGGACCTGCAGCCCGGCGGCGTGGGCATTGCCGACGAACCGTGGCGTCACCACGCGGATTGGCCCGTGCTGTTCGGGAACCTGCAGTACCGCAACCCGCCGGAACGCTGCACGCGGCAGCGGGGCAATGTTGCCCAGTAAGACCGCAGCCGCAACCCCCGGCACCCCGGGGCTGGCGGCGACAGTCGTCCCGTGGTGCCCGCCGCCGGCCAGCAGGCGCTGGACCGTGCGCCGGCGCCGCCCGCCGAAGGAGGCCACCAGCACCCTCCCGTGCGCACCGTGGCGGCCGATGGCCCCGGCCAGCAGCGCGGCGGAGCCCGCGTCCTTCACATCGACGTTGAAGTGCGCCCGCGGAAACGCCCGAAGCAACTGGTCAAAGGTGGGAATGGGTTCCCCCGCGACCCGCAGGCCGGAAAGCTCCGCCGCCGTGCATTCGGCCACCCTGCGCGGATCCCCGGCGAGCCGGGACAGGTCCTCGTCGTGGAACACCACCAGCACCCCGTCGCGGGTGGCCCGGACGTCGGTTTCCAGATAGGCGAAGCCGAGATCGTGCGCGGCGGCGAATGCCTTCAGGGTGTTTTCCCCACCCGCAGGCGCAAACCCGCGGTGGGCGAATGCCAGCGGGGACCCGGCCAGCGCGGAGCCCGCGGTGTTGAGCAGATAGGGTGCCGTGCCGACCCGTGCCGTGTCCATCATGTCCTTTTCATTGGTGGCCATCGCGGTGTTCACCGCCGCCGCGTGTCGCCGGCCGGGAGCCCAGGGCCCGTTTGCTACCGCGGTTCGGGAACCTGCCCGTTGCGCGCAAGGATGCCCTCCAGGATGCGCGCCACCCCGTCATCCTCGACCCCCGGCGCCCGGTAAGCGGCGGCGTCCAGCGCCGAGGGATGCCCGGAGGCCATCGCGTACCCGTGCCCTGCCCAGGCCAGCATCTGCAGGTCGTTGGGCATGTCCCCGAACGCGACCACCTCCCCGGGGTCGATCCCCAGCCTCGCGGCGTAGGCGGCAAGCGCCACCGACTTGTCGACATCCACGTGCGCCATTTCCAGCAGCGAGACATCGAACGCGGAATGGGTCACCGACACCAGGTGGCCCAGGTCAGCGGCGACCGCGGCCATGAAGTCGTCGGAGTTCCGGGTGCGGGACTTGGCCAGGAACTTCACCACTCCCTCCTCGCGCAGCAGGGCGGAGCGCAGGTCCAGGGTGTCGAAGGTTTCAAGCCGGGCGGTCTCGGCGCTGTCGGCGAAGCCTGGCCCCAGGTGCAGGCCGCGGGTGGTTTCCGCGGCGAAGGTGGCGCCCGGTTCGGCGCGCAGGATGATCCGCTTCGCCTCGACGAGCAGGTCAGGCTCGATGGTTTCGGCGCGCAGCAGCCGTTCGGTCTCCAGGTCGTAGAGCACGGCCCCGTTGGAGCAGATCACGGCGCCCAGGTGGCCGAAGGCGCCGCGGACCGGCTCGAGCCAGCGCACGGGCCGGCCGGTGACGAACACGACGTGCATCCCGGCCTCGCGGGCGCGCCTGAACGCCTCGATGGTGCGGGGGGAAATCGTCCCGTCCGCGCGAATAATGGTTCCGTCAAGGTCGCTGGCGACCAACCGCACATCCATGCCCGTTGCGCCTTCGCTAGGGGATTTCGTTCCGGGTCGGCGGGTTGGCGCCGGGCCGCGAGACGGTGATGGCTGCGGCCCGGGCCGCGTAGTCCAGGATCTCGGTGAGCGTGGCGGTGTCCAGGGCGTGGAGGTGCTCGCGCTGCGCGCTGCCCAGCAGCCCGCGGACCTCCAGGGCGGAAATCATCGCCGCGATGAAGGAATCCCCTGCACCCACGGTGTCGGCGACATCGACGATCGGTGCGGTGGTGCGCGCGGTGCCCGCCTTCACCAGCCCCCAGGGGCCGGCCGAGCCGTAGGTGGCCACGACCATCGCGGGTCCGGATGCCAGCCAGGCCGCGGCGGTATCCTCGACGCTGCGGTGCGGGTAGAGCCACTCAAGGTCGGAGTCCGAGGCCCGGACCACGTCGGCCAGCGCCACGAAGCGTTCGACGTTGGCGACCGCCCGAGAATGGTCGGTGATCAGCGAGGGTCGGATGTTGGGGTCGTAGGTGATGGTGGCGTGCGGGCGGGCCGCCTCGATGAGCCGGCGCACCTTGCCCGCGCCGGGCTCCACCAGCGTTGCCAGCGAACCGGTGTGTACCAGCCGGGCGTCGGCCAGCGCCGGGGTGTCGGCGGGCAGCTCGGGCAGGTCCCAGTGCAGGTCGAAGGTGTAGCTGGCGGCTCCCACGGGATCCAGGATGCCGCGCGCGGTGGAGGTCGGGTGGTCGTCGGGGCCGCAAATGTGCCGCACGTTGTTCGATTCCAGCGCATGCTGGATCTTCACGCCGAATTCGTCGTGCCCCCAGCGTCCGATGAAGGTCACGGGGTGTCCCAGCCTGGCCAGGCCCACCGCGACGTTCAGCGGGCTGCCGCCGACGAAGGTGCGTGGCGCGCTGATCCCGCCGGAAAGCACATCGACCAAGGCCTCGCCTATGACCGTCAGCACATCGGGCTCCTCATCGTTTTTCTGGGGGTGACGACTTCAATATACCGGTCGGTAGCCCGTGGACCGGCAGATTGTGAGACTGCTCGCCCCGTGCAACGCCGCCGCCGAGTTCCAGCAGGGCCGACACGGTGGCCGCCCAGGCCGGGTCCCCCGGGTCGATCAGCCCGTAGTGGTCCCCGTCGAACTCCCGATAGTCGACGCGAACCCCGGCTTCCCGCGCCCGCGCCGCAAAGGATCGGGCCAGGCCAACCGGTACATCCGCGTCCGCGCGCCCGTGCAGCATCACCAGCGGCACCGCCGGCAGGGGCCGGGCCGCAGGGTCCGCGACGATCCACGCCTCGGAACCGGATTCCGGGGAACAACCCATCAGCGTCCCAGCGGCGTCGTTGCCCAGACCCAGCGTGTGGGCCAGGCCCAGGTCCAGCACCCCTGCCTGCGAAACGACCCCGTCCAGGGGCCTGCGGTTCCCGGGCAGCGCGCCTGGCGCCCCGGCCGGCAGCAGGTACCTGCCCGCGGCCCAGAGCGCCAGGTGCCCGCCGGCAGAATGCCCGATCCCGATGCGGGGGCCGTCGGCGAGCCCGGCCGCGGCCAGCGCGGCATCCAGGGCGTCGATGCCCGCGGCGATGTCCTGGAAGGTCTCGGGGTAGCCGCCGTCTCCCCCGGCGGTGCGCCGGTATTCCAGGTTCCACGCCACGATGCCGCGTGCGGCCAGGTCGGCCGCCAGCGGGCGGCCCAGTTCGGCGCCGTAGGTCTGTCGCCAGAAGCCGCCGTGCACAATGACCGCGACCACCTCGTGCAGCCGGTCCTCGGGCACCCACAATTCGGCGTATTGGCTGGGGTGTCCCCCGTAGTCGTGACGCACGGGGCGTGCCGTGTCCGCCACTAGCGGCCCGGGAACTCCGGGGCGGCCTTGGCCACGAAGGCGGCGCGCCCCACGACCGAGTCCTCGGTCTCGAAGGCCCTGACGAAGGAGCGGGCCTCGGCCTCGAGCCCCTCAACCACGTTCAGCCCGGCGATCTCGTTGAGCGCGTTCTTCACGTTGGCCACCGCGGTCGGGGCCTTGGCCGCGATCTCGGCGATGGTTTCCTCTGCGGCGGCCAGCAGTGCCGCGTTGTCGTCAAGCACCCGGTTCACCAGCCCGATGCGCAGCGCCTCGGCGGACTTGATGCGCCGGCCGGTGTAGATCAGTTCGCGGGCCATGCCGATGCCCACGCGCTGCTGCAGGCGCACGGATCCACCAAAGCCGGGAACCAGCCCGAGGTTGACCTCAGGTTGGCCGAAGCTTGCGTTCACCGAGGCGTAGAGGAAGTCGCAGGCCATGGCCAGCTCGCAGCCGCCGCCCAGGGCGAAGCCGTTCACCGCCGCGATCACGGGAACCGGCAGCGCCTCCAGGCGCAGCGTGACATCGTGCATCCGCCGCCCGTAGGCCAGTGCGGCCGCCGGGTCCATGGAGTTCATTTCCACAATGTTGGCCCCGGCCACGAAGGACTTGTCCCCGGCGCCGGTGATGATCACCCCGCGCACCTGCCAGTGCGCGTCGGTGCCGATTCGTGCCAGCATGCCGGTGAGCGCGTGCAGGTCCTCGACCACGGCCGCGGCCAGCGCGTTCATCGAGGCCGGCTGGTTGATGGTCACGAGCAGCGCATCCTTGCGCTGCTCGACGAGCAATGTCTCGTAGGTCCCGAAATCCATGTGCACTCCCTTGTGATTGGCCTTTGAGACCAGCGTCTCATGTTTGCCCATCACCGCCGAGCTGGCGCGCGCATGTGAATCGGCGCTTAGGCCACCTCGGGACCCGGGTGCGGAACCGGAAGCCGGGTTAGCGCTTACGCCCCCGGGAGGCGGGCTTCGTCCCCCGTTTGGCGCCGGGCCGGCCCGAGCGTGCGCCCGACTTCTTCTTGGCTTCCTTGGCGTTCTTGGCCGCCGCAGTGTCCGCGATCTGTCGCTTCTTGCGCGCTTCGACCGCTTGTTCCTGCTGCTTCTGGGCCACAGATGCCTGTCGGGAGGAATTTTCCCCGCGGCCGCGAACCACGCCAATGAATTCCTCGATCACCGGGTCCGTGGGGTCGTCGCCCTCCGGAGCCAGCCAGGCGATGCCGATGACGGTTTCCGGGACGCCCGACAATTCCTTGTGCACGACGTCCTTGCGGCCATGCAGGCGCGCAACGCCCATTGGCAGCACCAGCAGACCGGCTCCCGAGGAGCACACCTCCATGGCCATAGCCGTCCCGCCGACTGATTCGGGGTAGTCGGCAAGGTCCAGGAAGTTCTCGCCCTTGAGTTCGGCGAAGGGCACCACCTCATCATGGAGCTCGATGTCGTGGTCCTTGGGCGCACAGACGACCTGTTGCTCCTCATAGAGCGGAATCACGTGGATCGCGGGGGTCTTGGGCGAGGTTCCAGCGGCAAAGCGGACGAAAACGATGTCCGATTCGCCGCTCTGAAGGCGCGCCAAGATCTCCCCGCCGTCGTAGCGCAAGGCCAGCAAGGGATTTTGTGGATAGCGTTCGTTCCACCGGCTCAGCCATTTGCCGGGCGTGACACCCGGTACATAGGCGATTTTTAGTCCTGTCACCACCCCAGCGTACCGGTACGCTTATGCACATGAGCGAGAAAACCCCACAGAACATGAAGCCGGCGACTGCCGCAAAGAAATTGGGCATCTACCTGCCCGCGGCTCCGGCCGAGTTCCAGGAGGGTCCGGTCACCCGGGCCGAGCTCGACGAAATGCTGGCCAACCCGCCGGCGTGGCTTGAGGAATTGCGGGCCAACGGCCCGCATCCGCGCCCGGTCGTGGCGCACAAATTGAACGTGTCGATTTCCGGACTGGCGCGTGCGGAAATCACCGAGGCCCTGACCACCGCCGAAATCGAGGCGCTGCTGGCCGATCGCCCGGAGTGGTTGCAGGAAGAGCGTGCTTCGCTCGCCGCGGTGCGCGCCGAGGAGACGCGTGTGCGTGATGCTGCGGCCGCCAAGGGCGACCGCAGCTAACCACTAACCGAACAGGTCCGTGGAGTCTTACTTCACGGTCTTGACGATGTACACGTCGCACGAGGCTGCGTGTGCCACGGAGGTGGCCACGGAGCCAAGCACGCGGCCCAGGCCCTTCATGCCGACGTTGCCGACCACGATCAGGGTGGCGTTCAGGCGCTCGGCCTCGGCGACCAGCACCTCCTGCGGCTTGCCGTGTGCCGCGGATGCGGTGATCTTGGCGGTCGGTTCGGTGATGCGCAGCCCGGCCGCGCACTGTTCGGCGACCTTTCCTGCCTGCTCCGCGTCGTCAAGGATCCAGGTGTCGGTGCCGATCTTTACGACTTCGGTGTTGTCCGAGGTGTGGGCGGTCACGACGACCAGTTCCGCATCCATGCTGGTGGCGATGCGTGCCGCGCGTTCGGCGGCCCGCTGTGCGGTCTCGCTGCCGTCAACACCGACGATGATGGTTTCTGCCATGTTCTGACACTCCTTTTGGTGTGGCCACCTGCGGCGGCCGGGGTTGGGTGGGAAAACTGTCTAGGAAATATTCTGCCGCAGGAAGTCCACTGCACGGCCCCACGCAACGCGCGCGGCCTCGGGCCGGTAGTTGCCCGACGGGTTCGCATCGTTGTGGAAGGCGTGCGGGGCATCGTAATAGTGGAACGTGACCTCGGCCCCGGATTCCTGGCGGATCTGCGCCTCCTGGGCATGCGCCTTCGCCACCGGGTAGGAGGAGTCCTCGTTGGCGTAGTGCCCCTGGATCTTGGCACGCACCCCCGAATAGCTCTGTGGCACGCCCTGGCCGACACCGTAGAAGGGAACGGCTGCGGAGATTTTCTCCCCCTGCTGCGCCGCAAGTGCCAGCACGAAGCCGCCGCCCATGCAGAACCCGATGGTTCCCGCGGTGGAGCCGGTGACCGCCTCCAGGCCCAGCAGGTAGTCGACGGCGCCTGCCAGCAGCTTCGCCCCAAGCTCCTCGGGCAGCTTCGACATCATCTCCGAGGCCTCCGCCCCGTCGTGGGCCACCGAGCCGCCGAAGAGATCCGGCGCCAGGGCTACAAAGCCCGCTGCCGCAAGGCGGTCGGCCACGTCGCGGATGTGGTCGGTCAATCCCCACCATTCCTGGATGACGATGACGCCCGGGCCCTTGCCGCCTTCGGGCAATGCGAGGTATCCGTGTGCGCCCTGCCCCTCGGAGGGAAATGAAACGTTCTGGTGCGGTGTCTGGGACGCCATGCTGCCGACTGCTCCTGTCCTACATGCTTCTTTGCCGGTGGAAAAAGCTCGAATGTCTCCCAGTCTATGCATGGGCATGGGGCGACCTCCCCCCAAATCGCCGCCGTATTCATCACAGGACGGGCGCCCGCGCACCTCGGGCAGATTCTAACGGTCGTTGCAACACCCCAGATCTTTGGGAGTTGCAACGACCGTGTCGTCTTTAACGAAGAAATCACCAACCAACAAGAATCCTTCAGGCCCCCGGAAGTACTCCTCCGAGGAT
>NZ_JBKKAP010000178.1:0-10762 GCF_046714615.1 Paeniglutamicibacter sp. | reverse complement strand
ATGATCCAGCGGGCAAGCATGTTCACCGCGAGGGTGATGACGAAGAGGATCAGGCCTGCAGCGATCAGCGTGCTCACCTTGAGGCCGGATGCTTCAGGGAAGTTCAAGGCGATCTCGGCGGCGATGGTCTGGTTGCCGGACTTGATCAGCGACGGGATCAACGCGCCGGTGGAGAGCACCAGGGCCACTGCCATGGTCTCGCCTAGTGCTCGGCCGAGGCCGAGCATGACCGCGGAGATGATGCCCGGGCGGGCGAAGGGAATCACCGACATGGTGATCATTTCCCAGCGCGTGGCGCCCAGGGCGAGCGCCGCTTCCTCGTGCAGCTTCGGGGTCTGCAGGAAGATTTCGCGGCTCAGCGAGGTGATGATCGGAAGCACCATCACGGCCAGCACGATACCCGCGGTGAGGATGGTCTTGCCGGTCTGCGAGGCCGGGCCGTCGAAGAGCGGGATGAAGCCGAGGTTCTCGGCCAGCCACTGGTAGCTGGGGACCAGCGCCGGGGCCAGCACCAGGTAGCCCCAGGCACCGTAGATAACCGAGGGGATTGCTGCCAGCAGGTCGATGACGTAGCCAAGGCCCGCGGCCAGGCGGCGCGGAGCGTAGTGCGAGATGAACAGCGCCACGGCGATGCCGACCGGCGTTGCGATCAGCAGGGCGATGGCCGCGGCGATCACCGTGCCGATGACAATCGGGAAGATGTAGGTGGCGAAGCCTTCGCCGCCGCTGACCAACGTGGGGTCGGCGGTGAATACGGGCAAGGCCTGGATAAGCAGGAAGACCGCTACCGCAAGGAGTGTTACGAGGATCAGGATGCCCGCGCCAAGCGCGGCACCGGAGAAGATCTTGTCTCCGGCTTGTCCCTTGGATCCGCTGCGCCGTAGCGCGTTGGTAGTCATATGGGTGAGCCTTAGGATGTTGAGCGAACGGCTATGGGGGATCGAACTGCCGTTCGCGCTGGGATGGTGGAGGGGGTCAAGTCAGATGCTACTGCGCCTTCCGGGGATATCGAAGCAAGACATCGATATCCCCGGAAGGCAATTTTGCAAGTTAGGAAGCGACCTTGATCGAGTCAACCGACTTGATGGCGGCTTCACTCATCTTGGCGGACAGCGGGGCGTTGCCGGCGGAGCCTGCAGCTTCCTTCTGGCCGGCGTCGGAGAGCACGTACTCGCCGAAGCTCTTGACCAGGTCAACCGTGGCCTGGTCCTTGTAGGTGGAGCAGAACACGTGGTACGAAACCAGGATGATCGGGTAGGAACCCGACTCGGTGGTGTCGCGCTTCAGGTCCAGGGACATGTCCAGCGCGCCGCGGCCTTCGACCGGGGTGGCTGCCTCGACGCCCTTGGCTGCTGCCTCGGGGGAGATCTCGGTGAATTCTTCGCCGACCTTCACGTTCACGGTGCCGAGCTTGCCGACGGCGGAGAAGTCGGCGTAGGTGATTGCGCCCTCGGTGGCGGTGGTGGTTGCCACAACGCCGGAGGTGCCCTTGGCGTTTTCGCTGGCGAGGTCCTTGGGCCAGTCACCGGAGACGTCGTAGGTCCAGACGTCCTTCGCGGCAGCCGCGAGGTAGTCGACAAAGTTCTCGGTGGTGCCCGACTCGTCGTTGCGGTGCACAACGGTGATCGCGGTGTCAGGAAGCTCCACACCATCGTTGGTCGCGGCGATGGCCGGGTCGTTCCACTTGGTGATTTCGAGCTTGAAGATCTTGGCGATGGTGGCTGCATCAAGGTTCAGGGTCTCAACGCCCGGCAGGTTGAAGGCAACCGCGATCGGGGAAACGTAGGCAGGAACGTTGAAGGCACCTTCGGGGCCGCAAACTTCCTTGGAGGACTCGATCTCTTCGTCCTTCAGGTAGGCATCCGAGCCAGCGAACTGTGCGCCGCCTGCAAGGAAGGCCTTGCGGCCTGCGCCGGAGCCATCCGGGGAGTACTGGACCATGGTGCCGGCGTTGGCGGCTTCGAAGCCGGCCTTCCAGGCTTCCATGGCGGACTTCTGCGAAGAAGCACCGCTGCCGGTCAACGTGCCGGTGACTGCGCCCGCGGCGGAGCCGCTGGTCGAGGCATCCGTGCCGGCCGTTGCGGTCGGGCTGTCGGAACCGCAGGCGGTAAGGGCCAGTGCGGCAACGGTAAGAACAGCAGCCGCGCTGCCAATGCGATGAAGCTTCACGAGTAATCCTCTTTCAAATGCCTGAGTGATGGAACGAATCGTCATGATTCGGTCCCCTGCGATGCACACCCCGGCACATCGCTTCAATACGAAGTTATTCCCCGGAGGTAACCAGTGGCTCCGATGAAGGTGAACGCAAGGTGAACAAGGGCGTTTCGACCCAGTGTTTCGCGTCACGATTAACACTTGTGAGTGGTATGCCCGTGCCGTGACAGACTGGTGCCCATGGGTATCGGATCATCTGCCGGCGGCGCGTGGTCGTTCGTCATGCGCCGCAACCGGGTTGGCGTGCGCCGCGTGGGAACCTCGTTCCCCAAGATCATCCAGATGACAGTCTCCGCGGTGCTGGCCTACTGGATTGCCGAGCAGCTTCTGGGGCACGTCGACCCGATCTTTGCCGCGACCAGCGGGCTGCTGGTGCTCGGATTCGGCACGGCGACCACGGTGCGCCGCTCCATGGAGGTCGCCATTGGCTGCACCCTGGGCGTGGCGGTCGGTGATTTGTTGCTGACGCTGCTCGGAAGCGGCCTGTGGCAGGCGGCCCTTGTCCTTTTCCTGTCGCTGGTGATTGCCAGGTTCCTGGATTCCGGCCCCATCTTCTCCACCCAGTTGGGATTGCAGTCGGTGCTGGTGGTCCTGCTGCCCATCGGGGCCGCGGGCCCGTTCAGCCGTTCCATTGACGCGGTGGTCGGCTCCCTGTGCGGCCTGTTGATCATGATGGTGTTTCCCCGCGACCCGCGCCGCACGCCCACTGCCGAGCTGGGCAAGCTGTTGGCCGAGCTCGCCGGCATCCTGCACGAATGCGGGCGCGCCGTGAGCGCCTCGGACACCACCCTGGCATTCCACGCGCTGGTCCGCGCCCGGGGAACCCAGCAGCTTATGGACTCACTGCCTGCGGCCCTGAACATGGCCCGCGAGGTGGCCACCCTGGCCCCGGCACACCGCCGGCACCGCTCGGACCTGGACCGGTTGAAGGTCACGGCGGAGAAGACCGATCTGGCGGTGCGCAACGCCCGGGTCCTGGCCCGGAGGCTGACCACCGTGATCACCCATGGCGCCCTGACCGACCACGGGGTCGAGTCCGTGGCAAGCCTGTTGACTGAACTCGCAGAGGCCGTCAACGCCCTTGGCTATGCGGTGCTGGAGACCAAGGAATCCGGTTACCGAAAGGCGGTGGGGCGGGCTCGACGCGAGCTTGCCGAATGCGCGGCCCGGCTGGATCCCACGACCCTCCAGGTCAGCGGACTGCAGGGCGAGGGCATGGTGCTGCTGCTGCGCCCGCTGGTGGTTGACCTGCTCGAGGCCACCGGCACCAGCCATGAGGAAGCCGTGGCCCTGCTGCCGCGCCTGTAGCGTAAACAGCCGCCGCGCAGCCAAAGCGTGGGTACCGGGCGCTAGCATCTAGGACATGGCAAAGAGCACCCGCACCAAATCCTCCCCCGCTTACCGCTGCGCGGAATGCGGGTGGAGCGCCGTGAAATGGGTGGGTCGCTGCGGCGAATGCCAGGCCTGGGGCACCGTGGAGGAAATGGGCGCCGTCACCGCCAAGACCACCGCCGCCACCAGCATTGCCGTCCCGGCACAGCCCATCGGGGAGGTCGATGCCAGCGCCGCCTCCTACCGCACCAGCGGCGTGGAGGAACTGGACCGTGTGCTCGGCGGCGGGCTGGTCCCCGGCGCCGTCATCCTGCTGGCAGGGGAACCCGGGGTGGGCAAGTCAACGCTGCTGCTGGACGTGGCCGCACGCGCCGCACGAACCGACCGCACGGTCCTGTACATCACCGGCGAGGAATCCGCCGCCCAGGTCAAGGTCCGCGCCGAACGCATCGACGCCATGGCCGACACGCTCTACCTCACCGCCGAAACCGACCTGGGCATTGCGCTGGGCCAGGTGGAAAAGATCGACCCCGACCTGCTGATCATCGACTCGGTGCAGACCCTGGCCTCGGGCGAGGTCGACGGCACCGCCGGCGGCGTCTCCCAGGTCCGCGAGGTCGCCGCCTCCCTCATCAACGCCGCCAAGCGCCGGAACATGACCACCATCCTGGTAGGCCACGTCACCAAGGACGGCTCGATCGCGGGGCCCCGGCTGCTCGAGCACCTGGTGGACGTGGTCTGCCAGTTCGACGGCGAGCGCCATTCCCGCCTGCGCCTGCTGCGCGCGCTGAAGAACCGCTACGGCCCCACCGACGAGGTTGGCTGCTTCGACTTGACCGAGGCCGGCATCGAGGGCCTGGCCGACCCCTCCGGGCTCTTTGTCACCCGCACCAAGGACCCGGTTCCCGGCACCTGCATCACCGTCACCCTCGAGGGCCGACGGCCCCTGGTGGCCGAGGTTCAGACCCTGCTCTCACGGGCCACCAGTGCCATCCCCCGCCGTGCCACCAGCGGCCTGGATGCAGCGCGCACCCAGATGATCCTGGCGGTGCTCCAGTCCCGGGCCAAAATGGAGCTCGGCGGCCTGGATTCCTACGTGGCCACCGTCGGCGGGGTCAAGCTCAGCGAACCTGCCACCGACCTGGCCACCGCATTGGCACTTGCCTCCTCCATGCACAACCACCCGCTGCCGCCGCAGTTCGTGGCCTTCGGCGAGGTCGGCCTGGCCGGCGAGGTGCGCCCCGTACCGGAGATCGGGCGCCGGATCATCGAGGCCGAACGGCTGGGCTTCCGCTATGCCATGGTGCCCGCCTCCCCGCAGCCGCCGAAGAACATCCCGGACTCGATCCGGGTCTTTACCGTCTCCTCCGTGCACGAGGCGCTCGACATCGCCTTCGAGCAACGCGTCAAAACCGGGTAATCCCTGTTCTTTCGGTAACAAAGGGGTACCGAAGTCGCCTCCCCAAGCGCATTTTCGGGCTTGGCGGGTCCACCTTGGCCATACCATAGGTAGTAGTCACCCCTTGGAAGGAACTCGCCCATGTCGAAGAGCCCCGAAGGTGCCCTGCGCGCCACCCTGGCCCGTGTCGCACCCGGAACGGAGCTGCGCGACGGCCTGGAACGCATCCTGCGCGGCCGCACCGGCGCGCTGATCGTGCTGGGGCACGACAGGGTCGTGGACTCGATCTGTTCCGGCGGCTTCGACATCAACATCGCCTTCTCCCCCACGCGCCTGCGCGAACTGGCCAAGATGGACGGGGCCATCGTCTGCGACAGGGACGGCTCCAACATCCTGCGCGCCGGGGTGCAGCTGGTCCCCGACCACACCCTTCCCACCCAGGAGTCCGGCACCCGCCACCGCACCGCCGAACGCGTCGCCATCCAGACCGGCTTCCCGGTCGTTTCCGTCTCACAGTCGATGCACATCATCGCCCTCTACGTCCAGGGCATCCGCTACCTGCTCGAGGGCTCCGAACCGGTGCTGGCCCGCGGCAACCAGGCCCTGGCCACCCTGGAACGCTACCGCTCGCGCCTGGACCAGGTCACCAGCGCCCTCTCGGCTGCGGAGATCGAGGCGGTTGTCACCGTCCGCGATGTCGCAGCGGTGCTGCAGCGCCAGGAAATGGTCAGGCGCATCTCCGAGGAGATCGCGCAATACGTGCTCGAGCTCGGTGCAGACGGGCGACTGCTGGCGCTGCAGCTCGACGAGCTCTCCGCCGGGCTCGGCCCCGGCGCCGACCTGCTGCTGAAGGACTACTCCACCCTGGGCGGCGAGGAACTGGACATCGAGGCGGCGCTGAAGAAGCTGCAAAGCCTCGATTCCACCGACCTGATCGACCTGGGCAAGTTCGCCGCCATCCTGGGCATCAACCCCGGCATCGATTCGCTCGAGGCAGTTGTCACGCCCAAGGGCCACCGGCTGCTGGCCGGCATCAAGGCGGTGCCGCGGGCCGTGGCCGACCGGTTGGTCAACAACTTCGGCGGCCTGCAACGCCTGATGGCCGCCAACATCGAGGACCTGATGGCGGTGGACGGGATCGGCGACCAGCGGGCCCGCACGGTGCGCGAGGGCCTGTCCCGCGTCGCCGAGTCGTCCCTGCTCGACCGCTTCATCTAGGAACCACCTACCCGCCGCCGAGCGGAGCGGCTACCGCAGCTCGAACCTCGCGGTCTCGCTGCTCACGTTCCCCAGCTTCGCGCTGAAGCCGTAGGTTCCCGGACGCGGCTTGGCTGCGACGAACTTGCAGCCCGGGGCGCTGCGCACCCGGGTCCAGGTGAAGCGGGCGGTTTCGCTGGCGCCCGGCTTGACCGTGATTTCGGTGTCGGTGGGATCCTCCACGCAGTCCGAGGTGGAGAAGATCCGGTCCGCGCCGCTCATGACGGAGAAATCCTGCTGGCTGGTGCCCACATTGACCATGCAGTCGGTCGTCCCCGCGTTCTTGATGGTCATCACCAGCACCGGGTCCTCCGCCGGCCCATGCGTGACCTGCGCGGTTGATGCGGTCACGACCACATCCCCCTCGAGACATCCAGGGGTTTCAGCGGAAGGCTCCGTGGACGGGACCCCGGATGCCTGCGGGGAACCCGCGACCGTCTGGCTTGCCGCCGGGTCCGCCGGGGCCGCGCCCGGGTCGGAGGGGCGCAGCAGCGAGGCGATGCCGAATCCCGCCCACGTCAAAAGCCCGACGAGAACGAGCGTGGCGATGAGCACCGCGAGTCGACGACGCCGATAGACCCGTGCGGAGGGGCGGGTGGAACGGACCTGCTTTTGTGCCATACCTCAAGGCTACGAAGCCATTGCTTCCGCGGTCGACTCCCACGCCGCCAGCTAGAGTGATATCGCCAGCATTTGCCCCGAAACGCAAAGGATCGCCCCCACCGTGCCCCACCCCGACCTGGAGAAGATCCACCACGACATCACCGCGTGGTATTCCGCCAACGCACGCGATCTGCCGTGGCGCGGCCCCGCGGCCGACCCGTGGGCGGTGATGGTCTCCGAGTTCATGCTCCAGCAGACCCCGGTGGTGCGGGTGCGCCCGGTCTGGGAATCCTGGATGGAGCGGTGGCCCACCCCCGCGGCGCTGGCGGCCGAGCCGGTCGCCGAAGCGGTGCGGGCCTGGGGGCGCCTGGGATATCCGCGCCGCGCCCTGCGTCTGCATGCGGCTGCAGTGGTCATCACCGACGAGCATGGCGGGAAGGTCCCGGGAACCGAGGCCGAATTGCTCGCGCTGCCGGGCATCGGCACCTATACGGCCGCGGCCATCGCATGTTTCGCCTTCAAGGTCCCCACCGTGGTGGTGGACACCAACATCCGCCGCGTCCATGCCCGTCTGGTCAGCGGCCGGGCGCTGCCCGAACAGAACCAGAACGCCGCGGAACTGGCGCTGGCCGCACGATTGCTGCCCGCCGCGGGGCCGGGCGACACCGTCGGCACGGCGCTGGCCAACGACTGGAACATCGCGGTGATGGAGCTCGGTGCGCTGGTGTGCACGGCACGCTCCCCGCGCTGCGAGGACTGCCCGGTCCTCAACCAGTGCGCCTGGATCGCCGCCGGGCGCCCCGAGCCGCACTACAAGCCCAAGGGCCAGCCGTGGCACGGAACCGACAGGCAGGTGCGCGGGGCCATGATGGCGGTGCTGCGGCATTCGCCGGGTCCGGTGAACCGGGAAGAGCTGCTCGGGGCCCCGGATCTGGCGGTCGTGGCAAGCAAGCCGAGGATCACCGTCTCCGCCCGGCAGGGAGACCCTGCCCATGAGGCGTGGGTGACCTTGCATGCGCTCCCCGCCCTCGCCGAACAGCGCGAGCGGGCACTGGACTCGTTGTTGGCAGACGGGCTCGCCCAGCAAGGTGCGACCGGCATTCGCCTGCCGCGCTGACCGGGCCTTGCCGGACATGGGCCGCGGCAGGCGACTGCATCGTCAGCCGGCGGGCGGGAAGAGCATCGTTCCGGCGGCCGAAACCACCAGGATCACCAGCGTTGCCAGGGCCGCGAGCACCAGCGAGCGGCTGCCCGAACGCATCAGGCTCTTGAGGTGGACGCCAAGTCCGAGCCCGAACATCGCGGCGGCGAGCAGGAAGGTCTGGGCCACCTTGGCCGCATCCAGCAACCCCTCCGGCACGAAGCCGGTGGTGCGCAGCAGCATCATGGCAATGAATCCGAGGACGAACAGCGGCACCAGCGGCGGCTTCTTGGCATCCGTCACGTCATGCTTCTTGCGCATGTAGATGCTCACGCCGGCCACGATGGGGGCCAGGGTGACCACGCGGGCGAGCTTGACCGTCACGGCCACGGCCAGGGCGCTGGAGCTGACCGCGCCGCCTGCGGCGACCACCTGGGCCACCTCATGCGTCGAGGCGCCGATGAACATGCCGATGGCCTCATCGTTCATGCCCATGAGTGAGCCGAGCGCGGGGACGATCGGGATCATCAGGGTGCCGAAGAGCACCACCAGGCCGATGGCCGTGGCCACCTGGTCCTGCTTGGCCTTGGTCGCGCCTTCGGTGGCCGCCACGGCGGCCGCGCCGCAGATGGAGAAGCCGGCGGCGATCAGCAGGCGCTGCGGCAGTTCAATGTCCAGCCACTTGCCGATGAGCATGGCGGCACCAAAGGTCACGCCGACGCTGAGCAGCACCACCAGCAAGACCCCCGGACCGAGGCCCAGGATCTGGGAGAGCGAAAGCTGGAGACCCAACAGCACGATGCCGGTGCGCAGCAGCCTCTTGGAAGACACCGTCACCCCGGGCATCAGGATCGCAGGGACATTCATCGTGTTGCGCCATATCGCGCCAAGCAGGATGGCAATCAGCAGCGGGCTGGCCCCGGGCAGCAGCTTGGCTGCGGCCAATGCGATCGCCCCGCCGATGATGCAGGCAACCAGGCCGGGCAGCAGGCGGCGGAACCCCGAATCGGGGCCCGGTGCCTGAGCCGGCTCCACGGCTTTCGGCGCCGGAATGGTCCTCCGGGATTCGAGTGATATGTCTTCTTTTCGCATACTACGACGTTTTCACGCCCGGTCCGTCACGGGTAGACACAGCCTGACCATCACGGACATATGATGTTGATATGGATGGAATCGTTGACCACACACCCCGGATTGAGCATTGGATACAAATGTCCTCGCTCGCGCTGCTGGTCGGTATTGCCGACCACGGCAGCCTCAGCGCCGGCGCCCGCTCCGTGGGAATGGCCCAGTCGAACGCGACGCGGGCAGTGAAGACCCTGGAACGGCGCCTGGGCTATCCGTTGCTGACCCGTGCCACCACCGGGTCGAAGCTCACGCAGGAAGGGGCCTTGACCGTCGAATGGGCGCGCGAAGCGCTCCAGAGCCTCAACACCCTCTGGACCGGCGCGCAGGCACTGGCCGCCCCGGCGGACAGGGAATTCACGTTCGCGGCCAGCATGACGGTGGCCGAGCACCTGGCGCCAACGTGGATCGGCCGCCTGCAGGAGGCCGACCCGCACATCAAGACCAGGCTGCGCGTCATGAACTCGAGTGAGGTCATTGCCGTGGTGCAGAACCGGGACGTCGCACTCGGATTCGTCGAGACCCCGGATGTCCCCCCGCAACTGTCCTCCGCAACGGTATGGACCGACGAGCTGGTGCTCATCGCCCCGCACGGCCACCCCTGGGCCACCCGCAATGAACCCGTCACCCTCCAACAGGTGGCGACGACGCACCTGGTGGAACGCGAGGCAGGTTCGGGGACCAGGGCCTTCCTCGACGAACGCGTCGGCACGGCAAGGGCCACGCCCATCGTGGAGTTCAACAGCAACTCGGCCATCTGCCAGGCGGTCTCCGCCGGCATGGGCCCGGCAATGCTGAGCCGGTTGGCCGTGGAAAACTCCCTGCGCATGGGCAGCTTCGTCGACGTGCCCCTGCGCGAGGGAAACCTGGTGCGGAACCTGCAGGCCATTTGGCGCGGATCCGCCACGCTGCAGGGACCGGCGGCCATGTTGCTGGACATCTGCGCGCAGGCCCAGTCAGGGCGCTGAACCGCAGCCAGTTTCCGTGGGGCATCGATCCGCGAGGGGACGGCGCGTGGGCCCCTGTCCAGGAATCCCGCGGCCGGATCGACTGCTCAGAGGTTGGTAATCATCCGGGTGTTGCCCAGCGTATTGGGCTTGACCCTCGCGAGGTCCAGGAATTCCGCCACGCCCTCATCGGTGGAACGCAGGAGCTCGGAGTAGACCTCCGGGTCGACTGCGCTTTGCTCGGCCATCACCGTGAACCCGTTGCGCAGGAAGAAGTCGACCTCGAAGGTCAGGCAGAAGACCCGTGAGACGCCCAGATCGCGCGCCTCGTCGAGCAACTTCGACAGCAGCCGGTGCCCCACGCCGTGGCCGCGCCAGGCCGAATGCGTGGCCAGGGTGCGGACCTCAGCGATGTCTTCCCACATGACGTGCAGTCCGCCGCAGCCGATGACATTGCCGTCGGCGTCCTCGGCGACGAAGAATTCCTGCAGGTTCTCGTAGTAGGCGACCGCTTCCTTTTCCAGCAGCACGCGGTCCTCGGCCAGCGGCCTGACAAGGTCGCGGATGCTTTTCACATCACTGGTCTTCGCACGCCTGACGGTAAAGGATTCCATTCTTGTATCCTATGCCCGGCGCCTGCGCCCGCCGTGAATTGTGTAGCCGCCCCCGGGGCGCATTGACGCAAAAACGCCTGGGGCCGGCCTACTTTTGGTATGCGCCCCCCCCGGCGAATTTCATGTTTCG
>NZ_JBKKAP010000177.1:0-31206 GCF_046714615.1 Paeniglutamicibacter sp. | reverse complement strand
CGGTACATCGTGGAGCAGGGGCAGATCACCGGGTCCAGGCAGAAGATGGTGTGCTGGGGGTACTCGGCGGCGAGCCGGTTGACCATATTGATTTCGGTGCCGATGGCGAACGTGGTGGGTTCAGTGGCGGCCGCGATGGCCTTTTTGATGAAGTCGGTGGACCCGGCGGAGTCGGCTGCGTCCACGACTTCCATGGGGCACTCGGGGTGGACAATGACGTTGACGCCGGGGAAGTCGAGGCGGGCCTTCTCGATCTGGGCCACGTTGAAACGCTTGTGGACCGAGCAGAATCCGTGCCAGAGGATGACGCGGGAATCCAGCAGTGCCTGCCCGTCGTTGCCGCCGAGCTCCTTGCGGGGGTTCCACATGGGCATCTGCTCCAGCGGCACGCCCATGGCCTTGGCGGTGTTGCGGCCCAGGTGCTGGTCCGGGAAGAAGAGCACCCGCCGGCCGCGCTCGAAGGCCCACTCGAGCACCGTGGCGGCATTCGAGGAGGTGCACACGATCCCGCCGTGCTTGCCCACAAACGCCTTCAGCGCCGCGGAGCAGTTCATGTAGGTCACCGGGATGACAGCGGCCTTGCCGTCAGCGGTGGTTTCGTCCGCGTAGAGGTCCATGAGCTGTTCCCAGCACTCCTCCACGGAGGACTCGTCGGCCATGTCCGCCATCGAGCAGCCGGCAGCCAGGTTGGGCAGGATGACCTTCTGCTCCTTGCTGGAGAGAACGTCGGCGGTCTCGGCCATGAAGTGCACGCCGCAGAAGACGATGTACTCGGCCTTCTCGCGGGCCAGCGCCGCGTTGGCCAGCTGGAAGGAATCGCCAATGAAATCGGCAAAGCGCACGACCTCGTCGCGCTGGTAGTGGTGACCCAGGACCACCAGGCGCTCGCCGAGGGTTTCCTTGGCGGCCAGGATCCGGGCAGTGAGCTCCTCGTCGGAGGCCTCGCGGTATTCCGCCGGGATGTCCCCCTGGCGCGGGGTGCCTGCCGGGGCCACGTCTTCCTGCGAGGACCCCGGGCCGTAGGCCGCCTCACCGGTGTCAAAGAGCCAGGGACCCTTGGTCAGATCGGTGTTGCAGCTGGCTTCGGGTGAAACGAGCTTCAGGGTCTGAAGGGTGGCTTGGATGCTGCTCATGAGATGTTCTCGCTCTCAAGGGGATGGGTGGTTGAGCCGGTGTAGCGATAAAGGCGTGGGGGGCGGTGCTTGCCGCCGGAGAGGAAATCGTCGGTTTCCTCGATGTTTGCCGCCGTGCGCAGTTGGCGGCGGAAGTTTGCGGGATCAAGGGCCTTGTCCAGGACCGCCTCGTAGACCTCGCGGACCTGGGCCAGGGTGAAGCGCTCGCCGAGCAGCCGGTGGGCGATGGAGCCGTATTCGACCTTGTTGCGCAGCCGCCACAGCGCGTATTCGATGATTTCCCGGTGGTCGAAGGCCAGGTTGCCCAGCACCTCGGGGTCATCGGCGCGGAACCAGGCGACGTTGGGGTCATCGAGCAGCACCGAGGTGGCAGTGTCGTGGGGATCGTCCTCGCGGACCAGTGCCCAGTAGACGATGGAGACCACCCTGCGGGTGGGCGAACGGTCCAGGTCCCCGAATGCGTAGAGCTGTTCAAGGTAGCGCGGGATGAGCCCGGTGGTGTCGCGCAGGTTGTTCGCCGCCGCGTCGACCAGCGAGTCGCGGGGCCCGAGCGGGCCGCCGGGCAGTGCCCATTGGCCGTGGAAGGGTTCGCGGGTGCGGCGCACCAGGGGCAGCCACAGGCCCTTGCGCCCGGTGCGTTCGTCGTCGCGCAGCGAAAAGATCACCGTGGACACAGCAAGTGCCGGTGGTTGCTCGCGGCGTTCCGCCACATTCGAAAACGGCAACCGATCCACCTTCCTAGTTAGTGTCATATTGACCAGAACTAACAATACGATGCCGTGCCGCCTGCCACAAGCCCTGTGACGCGCAAGATTCCCGGCAAGTCGATGCCGCTCGACACAAAGGGGTTGTGCAATACGTTAGCGATCGCTAACGTATCTCTTGTGCCTGACGTTCTGGAAACCGCTGCTGAACCCACCAGGCGCGCCCTGCTCCAAATCCTTGCCGACGGGGAACGCACCGTCAGTGAACTGGCCGAGCGCTTCCCCGTGACCCGCTCGGCCATCTCCCAACACCTGCTCTTGCTGGCCGAGGTTGGCCTGGTCACCGCCAGGAAAGACGGCCGCAACCGGTACTACAGGCTTGACCCTGCCGGAATGGCCACGTTGCGCCGGGCACTGGAGTCCTTCTGGACTTCGGAACTGGACCTGCTGGTGGCCGAGGCCACGGGCCTTCAATCATGAAAAACCAAGGAGACCTCCGATGTCCATTGAAAAATCCGTGTTCCTCCCGCTCGACCCCGAGGCCGCATTCGAGCTGGTGACCCGGCCCGAACGGCTGCGCCGCTGGCAAACCGTCGCCGCCCGCATGGACCTGCGCGCCGGCGGCGAATACCGCTGGACCATTACCCCCGGCCATTCCGCGGTCGGACAGATCAAGGAAGTCGAGCCCGGCAAGCGCCTGGTCTTTGACTGGGGCTGGGAAGGCTCCGAATCCGCGGCCTCCACGGTCACCATCACGCTGGAGCCGACCGACGGCGGCACCCAGCTCACCCTGCTCCACGAGGGCCTCGCCACCGAAGAGGTCGCCGGGCACACCGAGGGCTGGAACCACTTCATGGAGCGGCTCGTCCGCTTTAGTACCGACGGAGACGCCGGGGCAGATGACTGGGCAGCGCTTCCGGATCCGATCAACGAGCTCAGCAGCGCCGAGGCGACGCTGGCCATCGTCCAGCGGGTTCTGCACCAGCTCAAGGGATCCCACAACGACCTGTCCACGCCGTGCGAGAACTTCAGCGTCACCCAACTGGTGGACCACCTGGTCGGGTCGGTCACCGGCATCGGCAAGGCCCTGGGCGTGGAACTGATTGATGACCCGTCCGCCTCGGCAGAGTGCCGCGTGGCCGACGCCGCACAGGCAACGCTCGAGGCATTCACGAAGCGCGGACTGACGGGCACCATCGACATGGGCTTCGCCGAGCTGCCCGCAACCATGATCGCGAACATCCTGAACCTCGAGTTCCTGGTCCACGCCTGGGACCTGGCCACGGCCACCGGCGCCGACCTGGAAGTTGCCCCGGGGCTCTCGGACTACGTCCTGTCACTGGCCCGCAACACCATCAGCCCGCAGATGCGTGGCGCCAGCTTTGCCGAGGAGACCCTGGTCGACGAATCCGCCGCCAGCCTCGAACGCCTGGTGGCCTTCACCGGCCGGGAAGTCTCCGCCCGCTGAACGGGCCGGAAAACCTAGGAGCGCCAATGGTCGACGTCAAGTGCGAGATCGTGATCCAGCGGCCGCGCGCCGCCGTGGCCGGGTTCGCGGCCGATCCCGAGAACACCCCCAAGTGGTACGCAAACATCGGCTCGGCCATTCACCGGGGCGGCCCGCCGTTGGGTGTCGGCACGCTCGTGGACTTCGGCGCCCGCTTCATGGGGCGCGAGTTGAACTACACCTACGAGTTTGTTCAGTGGGTGCCCGGCAGCAAGTTGGTCATGCGCACCGCCCAGGGTCCCTTCCCCATGCAAACCTCCTACACGTGGAGCGACGAGGGCACGGCAACACGCATGGTCCTGGCCAACACCGGTGAACCTGCAGGCTTTTCGAAGGTCGCCGGATTCCTGATGGCCCCCATGATGCGCCGGGCCATGGGCAAGGACCTGAGGAAGCTCAAGGCCCTGCTCGAGTCAGGGGAAGCCGAGCGCTGACCCGCCGACCATTGCGCCCACCCGGGCTTCCCTGCCGGGGTGGGCGCAGCGGCGTTGTGGCGCGGACGAGACCGTCCGCGCCACAATTTCGCATCGATGTGCCGGGTTGGTGCAGACTGGGATGCATGATCACCGAACACGCATTGCTGCCAGTCATCGCAGGAATGGAAGACGAATTCATGACCGCCTTCGAGCGGGCGCGCCCCCTCATCGCGGCCACCGAAGGCTACCTCGGACTGCAGCTCTCCCGCAGCATCGAAACGCCCAACCATTTCCTCCTGATGGTCTCCTGGGAGTCCGTCGAGGCACATACCATCGGCTTCCGCGGATCCGAGAACTACCTCGAATGGAAGCGCCTGCTGCATCGCTTCTATGAGCCGTTCCCGGTCGTCGAACATTTTGAGGCACTCGAACATCTTTCGAACCTCGGCCTCGGTTAGCATTGGACCAATAAGCCCGCGCGGCCTCCCGTCGGCGGCCATCGCGAGAAGGTGACCCGTCCATGAGCACACCCCTCACCACCTCCGCGGTTGATGGCCCGCAGCGGGTCGCGCAGTCCTACCGATATGGCCGCGGCTCGAGACTCGTGGACCATGCGGGGGTGCCCCGCATGCACTTGGCCACCAGCGGCGGGATGGACACAAACCGGACACAGGTTGCCAATCCGTATTTCTACTCCGGGTTCCCCACAAATCCCATGACCGTGGCCGCTGCCCTGCTGGCGGTGGCCAGGGTCGCCCGGACCCGGTACTACGTGCCGCCGGGAATGCTGGCAGCCATCCTGCGTGCGGCGGATCCGATCATCACCTCGACTCCCGAGGGATTGCGTTTTGAATCCTTCAGCGCCTGTTGCGGCGTCCATGCCCGGCTCGATATCCCTTCCACGTCGTTGGATACCGATTTCGTTGCCAGCGGGGTGACAAACATCGACGTCAACCCTCCCCTGCGACAGGCGCTGGCGGGGCTGCGCAACGGCGAACCCCTGCATCTGGCCATCGGGGAAGCGGATGTGCGGGTGCGCACCCTGGACGCCGAGCTCACCGAGGAGAAGGTGGAGCTGCCGAGGCGCTGGCTCAAGGGCCTGTGCGAGGTCCAGGCTTCGGGCGCCGGGATGAAGTTGCGCCACGAGCTTGGGCCCGAGGAAGCCAGGCGCTTCATCGGCTCCCTGCCTCGCACCAGCTCCACCCGCACGGTCATGTGGGCCACCCGGGCCGCGCGCTCGCTGCGCCTGGCCTCTCGCCCCGGCCCGGGTTCCGTGTCCCTCGCCGGGCCCGAACGACTGCTGGCCCTTGAACCGCTATTGCGTTTTTCCACGGGCCTGCGCGCCTACGGGCCGGACATCGATGCCGGATCGCTCCCCGCTGCCAGCTGCTGGGTGCTGGACATGCCCGGTGCCCGCCTGAGCGTGACACTCAGCCCCGAAAAGTCACGCGGGTTTTCCGGCGAGGGCGGCACCCTGAACCCGCTGTCCTCCGCGGCGGCCCCGCCAGACGCGCTGCTGCTCGACGCGGCCCTGGCCTTCGACTCCACCATCGACGTTCAGGAGCTGGGCCGGCGGACCGGGCTCCAAGCCCCTGCTGTCGCAGACGCGCTGGCCGTCCTGGCAACCTCCGGCCAGGTCGGCTTCGATGTCGCCGCCGGAACGTACTTCCATCGGCCGCTGCCCTTTGACACCGGCAGCATGCTGGGCCTGCACCCGAGGCTGGCGGGTGCACAAAGATTGGTGTCCCTCGATGCCGTCCGGCCCCTGGCGGCCTCGCCTTCCGAACCCCAAGCCGGCCCCGACGGCCGCTCATTCACTGTGCATTCGGGCGGCAACGGGTATGTGGTGCGCCAGCGGGACGGGGGTGCCGACAGTTGCAGCTGCCCGTGGTTTGCCACCCACCGCGACGGGCGCGGACCCTGCAAACACATCCTGGCCGCCCGCATCGTCCACCCACGTCCCGGTCCATCCGCCGTCGGCGCCGCTCCCTCACCCAACGCGCGAGACGGGCAGGAACCGTGAGCGAACGAAGCTACCAGGCGTGGGAATTCGACGAGGACCTCGATGACTTGGTCACCCAACCTGGCACCACCCTGGCGACGTTGAACGAGCGGTTCCTCAGGGTCACCGATCCCGCATCGCCAACGGCGTACCTCGACCGGGATGTCAGGGACCTGGCGATGCGCTGGACCCAGCGCCGGGACTTCGTGTTCGTGAGGCTTGCCGAACTTTTCCACGGCGTGCAGTTGGTGCACGACGACGACTACGTGCTGGCGGCCGTGGGCCACCTCGGCGGGCGCACCGACACCGGCGGGGTTCGCAGGTTCATGCTGAGGCACGACGATTACCTTCGCGAACACGTTTTCTGGCGCTTCTTCGAGGTCGAAGGCGGCGGGGAAATATCCCTGGCCAACGTCGACAAGTTCAGCAACGGGAACCACTCGTGGACCGAAACGATCCTGGCGCTGGTCACCGACGGGGTCCTCGACCGCTCCCGCATCCTGCGCAGTTGCCTCGAAGCGTTGAACAGGGATTTTTCCGCCTATCGCGCCGGCTGGTTTTCCCGTTTGCATGATGCCCTGGCGCCCGACGCCGCCGAGGCCCGGGCCAACCAGGGCGACTTGCTGCGCTTGTTGGCCTCGACCAATTCCGCCACCACTGCCCTTGCGGTGCGGCAGGCACACCTCTTGCACAAGGCGGGAACGCTTGATGCCGAGGGCTTCATTCGCCACGCTTCCCCCGCGATGGCCGCGCCCAAGACCTCGGCGCTGAAGGTCCTGGCCATTCTTCGATCGCTGGCCGGCCCCGGGCCCGATGTCGACACATCCGGGCTCTTTGCCGCCGCGCAGCTGGGGATGTCCCATCCACACCACGACGTGCAGCGCGCGGCCACCTCCTTGTTGGCGGACTTCGCCCGGGATGACCTGCTGGCTGCCGGGTACCCGGGCTTGTCGCCCGCCGTGGCCACCGAGTTTGGGGAACGCCCGCACCCGGAAGCCTTGCCTGGGACCTCGGAGACCGTCGAATCCCCTGCCGGAGCCATGTTGGCGCAGGCCCCGGAGCCACCGAGGTGGCCGCACTCCATGCCGGTGCCCGGTTGGCCCGAGTCCGAGGTGCTGGAGCACTTTGCCTCCCTGTTGGAAAGGCCCGACGACCCGATTGCCTTCGAGCTCGCCCTGTCTTGGCTGGCCGCCCACGACGCCTCGGAGTTGTTGCGACCCCTGGCCCGGCGCGCGGCCAAGCTCGGCGAAGGGAACGAGAACGTGGTGGCGGATCTGGTCCTTGCTGCCACCGACCCGTGTTTTGCGTTCCGGCCGCCGACGCGCGCACGACGCGCACGGGACCTCCATGGGCCGGCGCTGTCATGGCCCGAGGACGGCTCAATCATTCCGGTTCTGTACAAGCGTGTGCGTGAGGTCGTGGAGATCCTTCAAGCGCGCGCGGGGCACCTCGAGCTGCTGGCGACGCCCACCTCAACAGGCGGATGGATCGACCCCGGCACGCTCGTACAACGCTTCCTCGCCAACGACGCGGCCGGTGCCAAGACACTCCAGCACGACACCGTCGCTGCCTTGCTGCGCATTGCCCCGGAGGGACGCCACTTGGCACTGGAGCTTCTGCAAGGTTCCACGCTCGGTCCCGCGAACACCGAGGCGGGCAGCGCCATCGCGTATGCCTTGGGTGGCCCGCCGGTGGCAATCAAAAACGCATCATGGTGGGTGGCGGCGGCAAGGGCCCGGGCACCGTTCGAGAGCGACAACCACCTGCTTGCCGCGGGGCTGGACACCCCGGGCCAGGGGCATCCGGCCATGCTGTCCCTCAACTGGAAATCCACTACCTCGTCCTTCAAGGAAAACGGCAGGATACGGAATTACACCTGGTGGCGGGTCGCGTCGGTCGCGGGTCCGCACGGGCCGGCGTCGGCCGAATTCCCCAGCAGCATCCCGTCCGCCACCAAGCTTTTCGCCGATCCCACCGCACTGGAAATCCGCCAGGTTGCCATGGCCTTCCCGCCCAGCACCCTGCCGCTGGCCGCATCATCCATCGTCACGCTGAACGCCGGGATTGATACGCCAAGCCCGGCGGCAGAGGACGCGGTCCTGGAGGCCATGGACATACATCCCGGGCGATGGGAAGAACCGACCGCCCAAATCCTGGCCTTGGCGCTCAGCGCCAAGCGGCCCGAAGCCCGCATCCGCGCCACCGAGCTGTTCGCCCGGGTGATCCCCCAGAGGTTTGGGATCGAGCCTTTTGTCGCGGCCATGGCCCACTGCGCCAGGGCGTGCATCCTCTCGCGCTGGGCAACCTCACTTGCCGATGCGGCAGGCATTTCCGCCTCTTCGGCCGAGGCGACCCGGGACGTACTGGCACATCTCTTGCCCCGGTTGGAGCACAACCACCACGGTGTCGGCAAACTCCTTCAGGTGTATCTGGAGGAAAGCATCCGTGCGGGCACCCCGCCAGCCTCCGTGGCCCTGCGCGAGTGGCTGGAAGGGTTTTCCGGCTCCTCCATCGCGGCACGGCACGCCAAACGACTCTTGGCGATGTAGGACGACGCCCACGCGCACCGATAACCTTCCGGGACGGACGAGCCGAGGAAACTCGCCAATCCGCCACTATTCTGAAAGGATCTGCCTCATGGAATCCACACACGACCACCTTGTCGAAGGCACCGCGAACGCCCTGGGACTGACCGTTTACGAGCCCGGCTCCCCCTCGGCGCTGCGCCCGGTGGTCCTGCTTCACGGCTTCGCCTCCTCGAGCGAGCTGAACTGGGTGAAGTCCGGGTGGATCCGGTCCCTCACCGAGGCCGGGCGCAAGGTGCTGGCCGTCGACCTGCCCGGCCACGGGACCTCCCCGGCACCCGAGGACCTGGACGCCTACACGCCCAGCCGGATGCGCGCGGACTTGCTGCAGCTGTTGATGGACCACGGGGTGACGGCGTTGTCCGGTAGCGACCCGCTGAGCGGTGTCGACCTGGTCGGATATTCCCTGGGCGCACGCCTGGCGTGGGAATTCGGCGGCACCCAGCCGCAGGTCGTCAACCGACTGGTGCTCGGCGGGCCCGCAAGCATCGACCCGCTGGCCGCCTTCGATCTCAATGCGGCCCAGCGGTTCCTGGCAGACGGCACGTCGATTGCCGACGAGTCGACCGCGGATTTGCTGCGCATGGCCCAAACCGTGGAATCCAACGACATGTTCTCACTGATGAGCATGATCCAGGCCATCAAGACCGAGCCCTTCTCCCCCGAGCAGATGGTCCCCACCATGCCCACGCTGCTGGTTGCAGGCGACGGCGACGCACTTGCGACCACCATGCCGCGGCTCACCGAGCTGCTGGCCACCCGCGACACCGAGAAATCCGTGTTGTGGCTGTCCGGGCGCGACCACGCCAACGCGGTGACCAGCCGGGAGTTCAAGAACGCGGCGGTCGCGTTCCTGGAAGCGTGATCCCGAGGGATACTGCACGACCGTTGCTTCGATTCATCCGGTGGGCGATCCCTTTGCTTGACCTTGAAGGGACGTGCCCGATACCGTGCGCGCGTACAAGTTCCTGGCCAACGGCGAAATGTGGTTTCCCTGCGCCCCGGAGCGGCGGCCGCATTGGTTAGCCGATGATGGGCCGCTCTTCAGGTAGCCGGAAGAGCCTGGACCGGAGGGAGAGCGCCAGCGCGGTGCTCACGGTGATGGTTCCGATACGACCGAGGAACATCAGGACGATGAGTACCACTTGGGCATTCGCCGGAAGGCCTGCAGTGATGCCGGTGCTCAGGCCGACGGTTCCGAAGGCCGAGGTCGCTTCGAACAGCGTCTTGTCCAGGCTGTGATCCGTAAAAGTCAGCAGCAGGAATGTTCCAATGATGACCACGGCGACGCCGAGCAGAGCGACAGTGAGGGCTTGGCGCTGGACCGGGGACGAGATGCTGCGGTGGGCGATGTTGACTTGTTCGTTGCCTCGGACCTCGTTCCAGATGGCGTAGCCCAGGATGAGGAAAGTCGCGATCTTGATGCCGCCGGCAGTGCCTGCGCTGCCGCCGCCGATGAACATGAGGATGTCGGTGACGAACAGCGTTTCGGGTGCGGCGGCACCGTAGTCGATGCTGTTGAATCCGGCGGTTCGGGGGAACACCCCTCCGGCCAGCGCCGCGAGCAGCTTGCCTCCCGGGGACAAGCCTCCGAGGGTTTCCTGCCGGCTCCATTCGACGGCGGCAAACAGGACCGTTCCGAGGATCAGCAGGGCGATGGTGCCGTAGATGGTGAGGCGGGTATGGACGGTCCAGGACCTCAGTCCGAATCCTTGCCGTCTGAGCTCGATGAGGACGGGGAACCCCAGCCCGCCGGTGATCAGGGCCAGGCAGATGGGGATGATGATCCATGGATCCTGCGCGAAGCCGATGAGGTTGTCGCTGTAGAGGGCGAAGCCCGCATTGTTGAAGGCTGAGACCGAATGGAAGACGCCGTGCCACAGGGCGGTCAGGGGATTCTCTTGGTAGACAAGCCAGAACCTGCCCGTGAGGAGGACAGCTGTGACGCCTTCGAAGAGCAACATGATCCGGGCCACCCGGAAGAGCACATCCCGCACGTCGCCCAGGTTGAGGGTATGGGTCTCGGACTGCGCAACGAGTTGTCCGTGGAGTCCGATCTTCTTCTTCAGCATCAGGGCCAGGAGTGTTCCGAGTGACATGATGCCGAATCCGCCGGCCTGAATGAGTCCGAGGATGACGGTGTGCCCGAAGGGCGTCCAGAACGTCGGGGTGTCCACGGTGATCAGTCCCGTCACGCACACCGCCGAGACGGCGGTGAACAGTGCCGGCATGAACCCTTCGCCGGCTTCCGCCGTGCGGGCTGCCGGGAGCATGAGCAGGAGTGTGCCGACCGAGATCATGCACAGGTAGGCCAGCGGAACCAGGCGTACCGGGTGAAGCAACACCCGTTTCAGGAACCCGACCCAACGGGCCGGTATCCGAGGGTTGTCCCGCTTCGGGACCAAGTTTTTTGAGACGGGCTGCAACACCATTCGACGTTACCTCCGGCCGATGGACGCCCGGCGGGGTTTGGCGTAAGGGTCCCGTAAAGATTCGGCCTCGTCGGGCATAATGGGTGAATGATCCGCGGCAGAAGCATGGGGAGAGCGGGTTCCGCCGCCTCCGGGCTGGGCCCGATGCGCGCCTTTTCCGGATTCTTTCTAGCGCTCGTCCTGCCGGCGGGAATGACCCTCCTGCTCTCTCCCTTCGACGAACTGAACCTGGCGACTCATGCCTTGGCACGGCTGTGCCCGGTGATTGTGGTCGCTTTCGTCGGAGGGCTGTGGCCGGCTGTGCTCGCGGCGGTCCTGGACGCGTTGTTCCTGAACTATTTCGTCACCCATCCGGTGGGCACGTGGACGGTCAATGACCCGCAGGACTTTTTTGTCTTGTTGGTCTACCTGGGGGTCGGGATTGCCGTGGCGCTGGTCGTGGGGCTCTCCGCCCGCCGCTCCCGGGCCGCCGCCCTCTCCAGCGCCGAGGCCGCCACGCTGAGCGAGTTGGCGCGTACGTCCCTGGCCGGTGACCAAAGTTCGGAGGAGTTCCTCGAGCAGCTGCGTGGGCAATTCCAGCTCAACGGGGTCAGCGTCTTCGAAGGCGTTGACGACGGATTGTGGCGGTTGCGTGCCTCCGCAGGTCCGGACGCGCCGCAGCTGCCGGAGGACGCCAGCACCCTCGACAGGCCGCGCCCCGGGCTGGCAATCGGGTTGAGGCAACCGGCGCCGGCAGGTGCGGATCGGCGTCTGTTGAACGCCTACGAAGCACACCTTGCTGCATTGCTGGAGCGTGAGAGGCTCGTGCTGCGCCTGCGCGATTCGGTCAAGCTCATCGAGGGCAACCGCGTCAAGACTTCGATCCTGCGCGCCGTTTCGCATGACCTGCGGACCCCGCTGGCCGGTATCGAGCTCGCCCTGACCGCACTGCGCCGCCAGCGGTCCAAGACCAGTGTGGAGCAGCAGGAAGAGATGTTGGACGCGGTTCAGAGCTTCACCGACCGACTCAAGGGACTTGTGGGGAACCTGTTGGACATGTCGCGGCTCTCCAGTGACAGCGTCCAGGTGCTGCACGAACCCGTCACCTGGCTGGAGGTTGTTCCCGAAGGGCTCGCCGGGGTTCCGGTCGGGGCCGTCCGCGTGGAGCTTGCCCCCAACCTGCCGCCGGTGGACGCGGATCGCGGGCTGCTTGAGCGGGCGCTGGCCAACATCGTGGAGAACGCCGCGAAGTACGCCTCCGGCACCGACATCGCGGTGCGGGCCACGGCCGGCAGCAGCCTGCATGCCGGGCCGGACGGCCGTCCCTATGGTGAGCTGCGCGTCGTGGATCATGGCGACGGGGTACCCGCGGGCCGGGTCGTGGCGATGTTCCAGCCTTTTCAGCGGCTCGATGACGCGTCCGGCGATGCAGGCATCGGCCTGGGACTGGCGGTTGCCAAGGGATTTATCGACGCCATGGACGGCCAGCTGCTGGCCGAGGAAACCCCCGGAGGCGGACTCACCATGGTCATCAGGCTGCCCCTCCATACCGGGTCGGCAACGTTCAAGGACGTGGAATGAGAAGCGTCCTGCTCGTCGACGATGAACCCCAGCTAGTCCGTGCCCTGCAAATCAATCTTGAAGCCGAAGGCTACGCCGTCACGACCGCCGCCGACGGCGCCAAGGCCCTGCGGGCGGCCGCTGCCCAGCCGCCTGACGTGCTCGTGCTCGACCTGGGGCTGCCGGACATGGACGGCACCGAGGTCATCCGCAGGCTGCGCACCTGGACGGAACTGCCCATTATCGTGCTCTCGGCCCGCCATGGCTCCTCGGACAAAGTCGAGGCCCTCGATGCCGGGGCCGATGACTACGTCACGAAGCCTTTCGGCCTGGATGAGCTCCTGGCCAGGCTCCGCGCCGTCGAGCGGCGTTCCTGGCCCGTACGCGAGGCCGGGACGGTGGAAGCAGGCGATCTGGAGATCGACTTGATGGCTGCAACCGTCACCCGGGCAGGACACCGGATCCGGCTCACCCCACGTGAGTGGGGGGTGCTGCAGTTGCTCGTCGAGAACCGGGGCAGGCTGGTGTCCCAGCAACAAATCCTCAGCGAGGTTTGGGGGCCGGCCTATGAAAAGGAAACCCACTACCTGCGCATCTACGTGGGCCAGCTCAGGCGCAAGCTGGAGCAGGACCCTGCAAACCCCCGGCATCTCCTAACCGAACCCGGCATGGGCTACCGGTTCGAAGCATAGTCCGGTACGCAGCTTGCGCGGACGCGGTGCAGCGGTCGCCAACCCATGGTGGTGCCGGTCAGGTTCCTGCTGGACTCGTGTTGGGCGTTGGCACGGTTTTAGACGTAGGCGGACATGCGGCTGCTCATGGGGTCGGGCTATTCTTCGTGCCCCTGGTCCTGGCTCATGGACCCCTCGCCCGGGGGCGTTTCACCCGGAGGGACTCCACCACCCGGTTCCAGGCCCGTGATCCTTTGTTCCACTGGATCGGGATTGGAAGTGGCGCTTGGGTCGAGTGAATCGATCTCGGCTGATTCGTCGGATTCCGGCGTCTGCTCATTCGCCGGCTCGAAGGCTGATTTCTCGGTCATCGCGATATAGTCCTGTCTGTCGAATTCGGTCCCGGGGTCTCCGAGGCTGGATGTTGCCATCCCGGTGTGACTCCGGGAATTACCGGGGATGTCGGACCATTCCGGATCGTCCGGCTGAAGGTTCAACGGATCCGCTTCAATCTCGCTCCCGCGCGCATTCGATTCTGCATCCCCTGGTGGCGGATCTGCGGCCAACTTTTCGTCGCTCCCCGGCACCGGCATTGATTGTTCCTTCCCCCTGGGAAGGTTCTGGCTGTCCATCGTGGATTCTCCTTTGAGTTTTCCCGCCCGGCATCTGGTTCAGGAAGTTGACTTGCCGCCGTTGACGTTCAGGGTCTCCCCGATGACGTAGCTGGATTCGGCCGACGCGAGGAATACGTAGGCGGGCGCCAGTTCCACGGGCTGGCCGGCACGGCCGAGGGGAACATTGTGCCCGAACTCCGGCAATGCATCCTTGGGCTGGCCGTCCGAGACCTGCCACGGGGTCCGGATGGGACAGGGCGCAACGGCGATGACGCGAATTCCGCGGGCGCCAGCTGCACGCCCATTCCCTTGGTGAACGCGTTGATGGCCGCCTTCGTCGAGGCGTAGTCCAACAGTGTCGGCGACGGGTTGTAGGCCTGGACCGAGGTCGTGTTGATGATGCTGGAGCCGGCCGGGCGGTGCTTGAGAGCTGCGCGGGTGGCGGTGAACATGGCCAGGATGTTGACCTGGAACGTCTGCAGGACCTGTTCGACGTCAAGGTCCTCGAGATTCTCGATGGCGATTTGCTTGCCGGCGTTGTTGACCAGGATATCCAGGCCGCCGAGTTTCTCCGCCGCCTCGTCGGCCAGCGAGTTGCGGCAGTCGGCGTCAAGGAGGTCCCCGGCCAGCCCGATGCCCACGCGCCCCTCGGCCTCGAACACGCCGATGACCTTGCGGGCGTCTTCCGCTTCCGCCGGCAGGTAGGCAATGGCGACATCCGCCACCTCCCTGGCGAAGGCGATTGCCACGGCCGCCCCGATGCCCGAATCGCCTCCGGTGATCAGTGCATTGCCTCCCTTGAGCCGCCCCGTCCCGACGTAGGATTTTTCGCCGTGGTCGGCCTGGGGATCGAGCTTGGCGTCGAGGCCGGGTTCCGGCAGGTCCTGTTTGGGCGGCGAGATCCTGGGGTGGCGGGTGACGGGGTTGTCCGGGGAAAGCTGGGCTCCGGAGTCGGGCTTGAGGAGTTCGCGCTCATCCATGGGAAATCCTCCAGTCTTCGTAGACGTTGTGCTCGTACGATTCACGCTAGGGCAAAGTCCCGCGGTGATCAATGAATCCGCAGTCCCGGCGGATCCTGTCGCTGCAAGCCGAATCGCAAGGTCTTGGCGGCGCCGGAGGCCTCCTCGTCCTGCGGCGCCACCACCCGGCCGGCCGCGTCGTCGTCACGCCGTTCCATCGCGGGTTCCTTCCCTTCCCCGGTTGCCTACGGGGTGCGATTTTTCTCGACCATGTTCTGCGTCCAGCGCTTGGTGACGGCCTGGATAACCGATGCGGTGGCGCCGGAGATGACGGCGAAGGCCAGCACCTTGCCGATCTTCTCGCGTTGCTGCGCTTCCGGGTTGGTCACGGTGGGAGGCTGTTCGCCGGTGGCCCGCTTCCAGATTGCACCGGAGATCCGCGCCCCGGCCAGTCCGGCCAGGAGCGAGATAGCGATGGTCAGGGGCTTGGTGAATAGTTTCATTGTTCTCCTTCGATGGTGTGCCTATTTCATGGTTCTGGTGCCGCGGCTACTCGTCGTCGCCGTCCTCGGTCAGGCGGATTTTCCGGCGTTCGTACTCCCGACTGCTGAAGGTCGCCTTGCGCACGGATTCCTCGTTGTCCAGGCTCGAACCCAGGGCACCGGCCAGGGTTCCCAACGACGCGGAAAGCCAGGACAGATTCACGTATTCGCCGAAACCAACTCCGTGCCCCAGCTCCAGGGCCAAAAACTGGGCGTCGATGATGATCAGGGCTCCGGCGAGGATGACGGCGAACAGCACGAGATACATCAGCAGGATCGCGGAGACTATGGTCATCACCGTCGCCAGGTTGTAGACCACTCGCTTCTCCCGATGGCGGACGCCGACGGGCCGTTCCCAGAGGCCGTTGTGCAACACCAGCCACGACCCCATGCCCATCACCGACAGCAGGCTGATGAGGGCAAGCCGCTGCGGCGGAAGGTAGTCGGCCATGCTCCAGATGCTCGTGTAGAAGACGCCGAAGGCACCCGTGGCCAAGGCGGCGGCCATGGCCGTGGACAAGCTGGGCACCAGTCGCCACGGCCGGTTGCTGCGCACCATCCCCAACAGCAAGAGCAGGCGGCCCCTGAGGCCCTTGACGGTTTCGAAGGCGTCGTCCTCCGCCTGGACCGCCTGGACCCGGCGCTCGACGGAAAACGGGTCCACGGTTGCGGATACCCGGCCGTCGTCCCGAAGGTAGGGGTCACCGACACCGTGCAGGGCGGCAAGGACCTGTACCACCGCCCGCTGCAGCCGCTTGCGGCGCACAATGCCCAGGGCGGGCAGGACCACGACGGCGGATCTGGAGCCGGCGTTCAGGCTGGTTGCCACCGGCTCGCCGTTCTCGTACTTGGGCAGGTCTGTCAGGTAGATCAGGTAGTCCCACTGCCCCGCTTCGCGCAGTTGGCGGGCATGCTCGTTGAGTTCGACTTCTCCGTTGGTGTCCAGTGGAAGCGAAAACTCCTCGACCTCCAGCTCCCATCCGGTGGCCGAGTCCAACGTTGCCCCCAACTGGGCGGGCAGGGTTTTCTCCAATTCCAGGGCACGGACCAGCGGCATGCCGGCGTCGGCCATCAAGCCAACCACCATTTTCCGATCCGGCCGCGTGGTCATCTCCCTACCCCGCGTCGAAGCGCTCTTCGTCCTCGGACGGCGCATCGGTTCCGGCTTCATGGCTGCCGGTTCCCGGCCGCGCCTCCGCGTCGTCGGGCAGGTGCGTGGCCAGATACTCGGAGTCCTGGAACGAATCGACGGTTCCCGGATCTGCCGGGCCTTCGAGGGGATCAACGTCGGAAATTGCTCCGCCGCCGAGCTCCACGGCGTCCTCGGGGTATTCGTCCTCGTGTTCGGGACCGTTGGGGGAATTAATCGACATGTCTCGTCTCCTTGAGTGGTGTGGCCCGTTGGGAGTCGTACCTGACTGGATCCAGGCATGGAATCCGCCGGTGTCGTGGCTCCCACGCTACTGTTGCGGCATGTCGATGCCAAGTGATTTGCACGGCGAGCCCTAGTGAAAGGGATCCACCTCCGCGAGCAGCTTGCCGAGCCTGGTGTGGACGCGCTTGAGATCGGGCATTTTCACGGGCAGCGATGCGGCGCGGTCGCGCTGGTGGTCCGGCGCGGTCTCGGACAGGGTGTTCCAGCAGTCCAGGCCCACATAGAGGCGGTCCTGGCAGCCCGCAGCACCGGGGGCATGAAGGGCCCGGGCGGCGAGGAGGTCTGCAGTCGCATCGGCGGATACTTGCGCCCCGTACAGCCGGTTTTCCGTATCGCGCGCACTGGTCAGCGCCAGCGTCATCCGCAGGCCGCACCCTTCTTCGCCGTGGTCCCGGCACCACGGCTGGCAGTCGTCCAGGTTGTGCTCCGCCGGGCCCAGCGCCCTCCAGCCCGCCTGCCGGGGACCGGAACCGGGCCGAGCCTCCGACCGGTGCGCGTCCCCGCTGCGAACCAGTGCCAGGAACCTTCCCAGCTGCGCATGGATGGTGCTCATGCCCGGGACGTCGGTCTGCAGGGAGGCTTCGGGATCGCGCCGGCGATCGGAAACCACATGCCTGAAATTGAGGCAGGTCCAGCTCGCCGGCGCATCGGTCCCCGGCTCCCAGGCATCGGTGCCGACCACGAATTCCAGCTCGTTGGCTTCCGCACCCGTCGTCTCGATACCCGCCAACCGCTCCCTGCCGTGGAGCATTGGCGGCCGGGAGTACAGCCGGGTACGCGAAAGACAGTCCCCGTCACAGTCCCGGGCGGGGCTTTTGCCGCACCACGGGAGGCAAGGGCTTGTGGGTTGCATGGCGGTGGCCCCTGGGGCGAAGCGGGATCGTATCCATCGAATCCTGCCGGCCCGCTCCGACATTTTGCGGCGGGAGCGGCCGCCATCGGGGTTTGGCTGCACGTCGGCAAATCGGTGGATGGTGTTCACCCCGCCGTTTTAGGCTTCCAAGAGCGGGCGGCCGCAGGGTGCGCAGGCGAAGGGGCGAAGTACTCGGAGGTGCAATTTTTTTCGTCCGCCCGGCACGCAATTTTCCGCGCGATTCCGGGGTCGTAGGCGCGGCCCCCCAGTGCCGGCCGAACGTGTCCGCCGACACGCCTTGACAAGTGCGGAGATGCGCATCACACTAGATCGTATACGATTTCATACACAACAGGAGGAAACCGTGAGCAGCGACGCCACAGCCACCGAATTGGTTCAGGTCGACCAGTCCATCTTTGACAAGGCCGGCAAGGTCCTTGCGGTCCACCTCTCCTACTCCTCGCGGGCAGCACAGCGAGGCCGCACCCCGGCCTTCCCGTCGTACTTCATGAAGGCATCCTCCTCGCTGGCCACCTCCGGGTCCACCGTCGAGCGCCCCGCAGGCACCGAACTGCTCGCCTTCGAGGGCGAGATCGCCCTGGTCATCGGCAGCGACGCCCGCCGCGTCTCGGTGGAGCAGGCCTGGGGCCACGTCGGATACGTGACGGCCTCCAACGACCTGGGCGTGTACGACATGAAGTACGCCGACAAGGGCTCAAACATCCGCTCCAAGTCCGGCGACGGCTACACGCCCATGGGCCCTGTGCTGCTGCCGGCCGCCTCGGTTGATCCGGCTGCCCTGCGCATCCGCTCCTGGGTCAACGGCGAGATCGCCCAGGACGCCTCGACCGCCGAGCTCATCTTCTCCTTCGCGCAGATCGTCGCCGACCTCTCCCAGCAGATGACGCTCAAGGCAGGCGACGTGATCCTCACCGGCACCCCCGCCGGATCCTCCGTGATCATCCCGGGCGACCTGGTCGAGGTACAGGTCGACGACGAGGCCGCCGGCCTGTCAACCGGACGCCTGTCCACCACCGTGGTGGAGGGCACCGACACCTTCGCCGCATTCGGCAACCAGCCCAAGATCACCGACGCCGACCGGATCGACGCCTTCGGCACCGCCGCCGATGCCGGTGTCGTTTCCCCGATCACCGGCAAGGAGGCACTGACCGAGACGGTCAAGGCCAAGCTGCTCTCGGTGGCCACCGCGACCATCTCCGGCGCGCTGCGAAAGCGCGGACTGAACAACGTCTCGGTCGACGGACTGCAGGCCACCAAGGGCATGACCAAGGTCATCGGCACGGCCCGCACGCTGCGCTACGTTCCCAACCGCGAGGACCTGTTCAAGACCCACGGCGGCGGCTACAACGCCCAGAAGCGCGTCATCGACGACATCGGCCCGGGCGAAATCCTGGTCATGGAGGCCCGCGGCGAAAAGGGCTCCGGCACCCTGGGCGACATCCTGGCGATGCGCACCCAGGTGCGCGGCGCCGAGGCCATCATCACCGACGGCGGCGTCCGCGACCTCGACGCCGTGGCGGCCCTGGACATCCCCACCTTCCACAACGGCGCGCACCCCGCGGTGCTCGGGCGCAAGCACGTGCCGTGGGACACCGATGTGGCGGTGGGCTGCGGCGGCACCACCATCGTCCCCGGTGACATCGTCATCGCCGACGCCGACGGCATCCTTGTCATCCCGCCGCACCTGGCCGCGGAGATCGCCGACGAAGTTGTCGAGTCCGAACGCCAGGACACCTTCGTGTTCCTGAACGTGAAGAACGGCAACAAGATCCAGGGGTTGTTCCCGATGAACGCGGACTGGAAAGCCAAGTACAACCAGTGGGTCGCCGACGGCGAACCGGAATTCTAGGCCGCGTCATGGCCCCCAGCAAATCAGAGTCGGCCTACCGGCTGCTGCACGAGAAGATCACCGAGGGAACCTACTCCCCCGGCTACCGGCTGGTGCTCGGCACCATTGCCGCGGAGCTTGGCTGTTCGGTGGTCCCGGTGCGCGAGGCCATCCGCCGGCTCGAGGCCGAGGGCCTGGTGACCTTCGAACGCAATGTCGGGGCCATGGTGGCCGCTGCCGACACCACCCTCTACCTGCACACCATGCAGACCCTGGCCATCATCGAGGGCGCGGCCACCGCGCTCAGCGCCCCGTTCATCGACGCGGGACAGCTGGCAGCGGCCAGGGCCATCAACCAGGCCATGGCCGAGTTGCTGGTCGACTTCGACGCCCCGCGCTTCACCGAACTGAACAACGAGTTCCACCAGGTGCTCTACCGCAATTGCCCCAATCCGCACATCCTGGATCTGGTGCACCGCGGCTGGAACCGCTTGGCCGTGATGCGCTCCTCCTCCTTCACCCACATTCCGGGCCGGGCCCGGGAATCGGTCAGGGAACACGCCCACCTCCTGGACCTGATCGAGGCCAAGGCCCCGGCCGCCGAGATCGAGCAGACGGCACGGGCCCACCGCACCACCACCCTGAACGCCTATCTCGCGGCGGCCAACCTTCCGGCCTCCCCGCTCTAGGCACCCCCCCATGACACCTCTTCAACACGACGCATTTCCCCACCCAGCAAGGAGCCAGTTCATGAGCAAGCACTTCGTTCCCGAGAACCTTCCCACCCACCTGCAGCACTACATCGGCGGAAAGTTCGTCGACTCCATCGGCGGGGAAACCTTCGAGGTCCTGGACCCGGTAACCAACCAGACCTACGCCACCGCCGCAGCCGGCCAGAAGGCCGACATCGACGCCGCCGTCGCCGCGGCGACCGAGGCCTTCAAGAACGGCCCGTGGCCGACCATGAGCGCCCGGGCACGCGCCAAGGTGCTGTACAAGATCGCCGATGCCGTCGTTGCCCAGGAAGACCGCCTGGCCGAGATGGAAACCTTCGACACCGGCCTGCCGATCACCCAGGCCCGCGGCCAGGCCCAGCGCGCCGCCGAGAACTTCCGCTTCTTCGCCGACCTCATCGTCGCCCAGCACGACACCGCGCTGAAGGTCCCCGGCTCCCAGCTGAACTACGTGAACCGCAAGCCCATCGGCGTCGCCGGGCTCATCACCCCCTGGAACACCCCGTTCATGCTCGAGTCCTGGAAGCTCGCCCCCTCGATCGCCTCGGGCTGCACCGTGGTGCTCAAGCCGGCCGAGTTCACCCCGCTTTCGGCCTCCTTGTGGGCCACCATCTTCAAGGATGCGGGCCTGCCCGACGGCGTCTTCAACCTGGTCAACGGCATCGGCGAGGAAGCCGGCGACGCGCTGGTCAAGCACCCGAAGGTTCCGCTGATCTCCTTCACCGGCGAATCCTCCACCGGCCAGCTGATCTTCCGCAACTGCGCTGAGAACCTCAAGGGCATGTCCATGGAGCTGGGTGGCAAGTCCCCTGCCATCGTCTTCGCCGACGCCGACTTCGACGCAGCCATCGACTCGACCCTCTTCGGCGTCTTCTCGCTGAATGGCGAGCGCTGCACCGCCGGTTCCCGCATCCTGGTCGAACGCCCGATCTACGAGAAGTTCGTCGAGGCCTACGCCGCCCGCGCCAAGAACATCAAGGTCGGCGACCCGCACGACCCGGCCACCCAGGTCGGCGCGCTGGTCCACCCGGAGCACTACGACAAGGTCATGAGCTACGTGGAGATCGGCAAGTCCGAGGCCCGCGTCGTTGCAGGCGGCGGCCGCCCGGAGAACCTGCCCGAGGGCCAGGAAAACGGCTCCTACGTCGCCCCGACCGTGTTCGTTGACGTCGCACCGGATGCCCGGATCTTCCAGGAGGAAATCTTCGGACCCGTAGTGGCAATCACCCCCTTCGACACCGACGAAGAGGCCCTGGAACTGGCGAACAACACCAAGTACGGGCTGGCCGCCTACGTCTGGACCAACGACCTCAAGCGAGCCCACAACTTCGCGCAGGACGTCGAGGCCGGCATGGTCTGGCTCAACTCGCACAACGTGCGCGACCTGCGCTCCCCCTTCGGCGGCGTGAAGGCCTCGGGCCTTGGCCACGAGGGCGGCTACCGCTCGATCGACTTCTACACCGACCAGCAGGCAGTGCACATCACCCTCGGTGAGGTCCACACCCCCAAGTTCGGCGTCTAACAACACCCCCCACCCAGCTTTTCAAGTTTTTTCCGCAAAGGAGCGAATCATGTCCAACGTCATCCCCAAGCCCTCCGTCCCGGCTCCCGATATCCTGCGCTGCGCGTACATGGAAATCGTGGTCACCGACCTGGCCAAGTCCCGTGCGTTCTACGTCGACCTGCTCGGCCTACACGTGTCCTACGAGGACGACAAGCAGATCTACCTGCGTTCCTTCGAGGAGTTCATCCACCACAACCTGGTGCTGACCCTTGGCCCGATCGCCGCGGTGGCAGCATTCTCCTACCGCGTGCGCTCCAACGCCGACGTCGACGCCGCCGAGGCGTACTACAAGGAACTGGGCTGCCGCACCGAGCGCCGCACCGAAGGCTTCGTGCGCGGCATCGGCGACTCCGTCCGCGTCGAGGATCCGCTGGGCTTCCCGTACGAGTTCTTCTTCGAGACCACGCACGTCGAACGCCTGCACCAGCGCTACGACATCTACTCGGCCGGCGAGCTGGTCCGCCTTGACCACTTCAACCAGGTCACCCCCGATGTCCCGCGCGGCCGCAAGTACCTTGAGGACCTGGGCTTCCGCGTCACCGAGGACATCCAGGACGAGGCGGGCGTCACCTACGCCGCATGGATGCACCGCAAGGGCACCGTGCACGACACCGCCCTGACCGGCGGCGACGGACCGCGCATGCACCACGTTGCCTTCTCCACCCACGAGAAGCACAACATCATCCAGATCTGCGACAAGATGGGCGCGCTGCGCATGTCCGACCGCATCGAGCGCGGCCCGGGACGCCACGGCGTCTCCAACGCGTTCTACCTCTACATCCTGGACCCGGATGACCACCGCATCGAGATCTACACGCAGGACTACTACACCGGGGACCCGGACAACCCGGTCATCACCTGGGACGTGCACGACAACCAGCGCCGTGACTGGTGGGGCAACCCGGTTGTCCCGTCCTGGTACACCGAGGCTTCCCTGGTCCTTGACCTTGACGGCAAGCCGCAGGACGTCGTCAAGCGCACCCACTCCTCGGAGATGGAGGTGACCGTCGGTGCCGACGGATTCTCCTACACCCGCGGACCGGGCGATGCGATGACCGGAGACCCGGGCGAGGAAATCGGCTTCAAGATGGGCCACCAGCTCTAGGGGCTTTTCGACCCGCATGCACCTTGGCGCATGAAAAGGGCCGGCGTCCGTTGCATCATCATCCGATGGTGCGCACGGGCGCCGGCCCTTTCTGCGTTCGAGCACCCTGTTGCCACCAGGACACCACACGTGGCTCAAGGGGGTCCTATGGGAATGCCGACTCGCCCTGCCCGCCGGTGCAGGCCTGAGCGTCACGGATTCGCGTGCCAGGACAGCTGCCATGGCCGGGATGCGCGCCGGGAACCGGCGTCATCGCTTCACCGCGTACCGCAGGAAGACCATGCCGTTCCCGAAGCGTCGCTCGTCGAGCAGCTCCAGGGGTTGGCGAATCCCTTCGGGGAACATCCGCTTGCCGCCCCCGACGAGCATCGGTGCAACATAGACCTGGCACTCGTCGATCACGTCCGCCCGCCATGCCGATGCCGCCACGTCGGCCCCGGAAATGCCGAGGTCATGGCCCGCTGACGCCTTGATGGCCCGAACCAGCTCGGGGTCAAAACTTCGCTCAATCCGTGTGCGCTTAGTGGACACCGTCTCCAGCGTGTGCGAGAAGACGACCTTGTCGGCCCCCTGCCAGATCCGGGCGAACTCGGCGTTCCCGGGCGACGCGGCGGCATAGTCGGGATCGGTTTCCCAGCCGGCCATCAATTCGTACATGGTTCGCCCGTACAGGTAGGTGCCCACGTCGCGCTCGGAGACGTTGAGGAAGTCAAGCACCTCCTCGCCCGGGTACGCCCACCCAAAGTCCCCCGACTCGTCGGCTATGTAGCCGTCCAGCGAGGCGAGGAACGTGTAGATCAACTTGGACATGGCGTGCCCTTCGTCAGCGTTTGGATAACCCTCTTGATGGTTCGAAACAGTGCATACCGTCGACCTCACGCTACTCTCCGGTTTCCGCGAAGTCATCGGTTACGACGGGCGAGCGGCTTCCGGCCCCACAGATGCGCAGGGCCCCGCCACAAAGTCAATGTTCCATCTCCTCTCCAGGATCGCTCCGATCGAAGCCGACCCCCATGCGAGCTTGAGGTCGCGAAGGCCTGATTGTCGCAAAGGCCAAGGATCGGCCCCCACGCGAAACGGCCAATATCGGAAGCCAAGGCGCAGGCCGGCCGCAGTGGCCAGCGCGCGCCTGGCGGTCACACCATGTGCGAACCGGTTGAACCGTTCCCCGCGGGATGGCCCACCGCCTACCGTGCCAGGGCTCGAGCCCAACCATCCAGTCTGCCGTGGGAGCCCCGGCCTTCACTCGCGCCGGGAACCCGAGCACACTGGATACATGGGCAGGCATTCGGGAGCGCAGTTCCAGGACCGGGCACAGGCGGGCGCCCTGCTCGGCGAGGTCTTGGCTGCCCGGGGAGTGGACGCCCAATGCGTGGTGCTGGGGTTGCTGCGTGGCGGGGTGCCGGTCGCCGCCGCGCTCGCCCAGCGGCTGGACGCCGAACTCGGTGCCCTTGCGGTGCGCAAGCTCGGCGTACCGGGCCACCAGGAGGTCGCCTTCGGGGCCATCTCCGCTTACCGCTCCCGTCGCGGGAGGTACCTGGTGCCGTGGGTGCACCGGCACGCACTCGATCTGGATCCTGCCGCGGACCTGGCGGATGTGGAAATTCGCGCCGCCGCCGAGCTCGAGCGCTTGGCCGGGCTCTTCGCCGACTTCGCACCGGATCTGTTCGGGCGCAGAGTGGTGCTGTGCGACGACGGACTGGCCACCGGGGCCACCATGCGTGCAGCCGTGGACGTCGTGGCCCAAAACGGTGCCACGGACATCATCGTCGCGGTACCCGTGGCGCCACGGGACCGGGTGCACGCCATGGCGGGGGCCTCGACCCTCGTCGCCCTGTATTCCCCGCGGGATTTTTCCGCCGTCGGCGCACACTACGCCGACTTTTCGCAGGTCGACGAGGAGGAAGTGGAGAAGCTCCTGCGCGAGGCGCGGGATGCGCGGACCTCCCGGGGCGTCGAGGGCAACCACGGTACCGACTAGCAGTGCCTTTCACGCTTCGCGGGTGCCCCGAGGTCTTGGCACCGCGTCCATTGCCTCAGGCGGGATCGAGACGTAAATTGTTCCTCAAACAGGACCACCCGCCGGCCGGGCCCACCGGCCGCAAGCCCGGGTATCCGATGCATCGAAGGGGAATTCGATGGCGTTTTTCGGCTGGATCATCTTGGGGCTCATCGTCGGAGCACTGGTCAAGAACATCCTGCCCGGCCGGGTCAACGGGGGTTGGTTCACCTCTCTGCTCCTGGGAGTGGTGGGCGCCATCGTCGGCGGCTGGCTGGGCAGCCTCATCTTCCACACCGGGCTCGGAGGGTTCTTCAACCTGCGCACCTGGGTGTTTTCCATCCTCGGAGCCGTGGTCGTTGCAGGGATCTACGGGGCCATCCGCCAGCGGCGGGCCTAGCGCCGGCGGCGGAGGGATCGCCCCGGCAAGCCACACAGTGGCGCCGCGGGCTTGAAGTGGCCCCACGGTTCTGCCGGCACTCGGTCCCCCAGCCTCGGACCTCGGACCTGCACGATGTGACGCCAGCCGTTCAGCCTGCAATATTAAGGCGCGGCAGCGAGCCGATGTCCAAGCCGTCCTTGTCGATGACCCTCAGTGTTTCCCCGTCCACCCTCACTTCGGTGGCCCGCGAGAGCCAGGTGTCCATTCCCGGACAGCCAATCAACGTCATGGTCATGTCCCGCAGCTCGAATTCCTGCCCGGATCCCGACCACGTTCCGGTCAGCGAGTTGCACCCGTCGTGACCGTTGAACCGGCCCCCGGGCGCGAACCACAGCACCGGGGACCCCTCGGTGGCGCCGCCCCACTGGCCGATGACCGCGGCATCGGCATCGCTTCGGCTTGTCTCCGGGCTCGCTTTCGACTCCGGGGAGGCAACCGACGGGGTCACCGGCTTCGGGGTGCTGTCTGCCGTGGGTCCCAGGCGGTCAACACGCAGTGACACGGTGGGCTCCGTACTTTCAGTGCCATCGGCGCCGGGACCCGTTGAACATGCGGCCAGCGCAAACGCCACCACCGGAACCAGGATCAGGGCCCAAGGTCGCTTCATGCTCACATGGTAGCCGCAATATTCGGCTATTGGCCTGCAAACAGGCGGAAAATCGTGGCTCCGGCACCTCGCAGGACCGCACTGGTGCAGACTTAGTGACATGACACCCGAACACATTGCCCCCACCCGCTTCTCGGACCGCACGGCCGCAGGCGAATTCCTGGCGATCGACCTGCAGAAGTACGCCCAGGACCCCAACGCGGTGGTCCTTGGACTGTTGCGCGGCGGGATCCCGGTGGCGGCGGAGGTCGCCACGAGGCTGGGGCTTGAAGTCGATGCGCTGGCGGTGCGCCGACTGGTGATGCCCGAACGCACCGACATCGCCTTCGCCGCCATGGCAGCCTACGGGGAGCACACCTCGTTGAAGTACATCGAGGGTGTCTGGGACTCGGCCCAGTTGCGTTTCGACAAGGAAATCCTGGATGCGGTGGAAACCAGGGCGCGTCAGGAGCTGGACGAGCTGCGCGCGTTGCTCGTCGGCGAGAACGTCCTGCCGGTGGCCGGGCGCACCGTCATCCTGGTCGACGAGGGGATGGCCAGCGGCGCGACCATGTTGGCCGCGGTGGAATTGATGCGCGAGGCCGGAGCCGGGCGCATCGTCACGGCGGTTCCGGTCGCCCCGGCGGTGGCCTGCAAGGAGGTTGAGTCGCTGGTTGACGAGTTCATCTGCGCCATCACCCCGCGGGTCTTCCACTCCGTCAGCGCCTTCTACTCGCGCTTCGACTCGCTCGCCGATTACGAGATCCTCGCACTAGTCCCCCGCTCGTAGGCCGGACCGGCGGTTTTCACCTGCCGTCAAGACAAAAACCGGGGCCGACCGGTTCCGCTCCCCAACGAGGGGGAACGGAACCGGTCGGCCCCGTTTTCATGCTGCGCGCCAGCGCGCCGGGACTTTTCGCTAGGCGTGCCGGCCGTGGTGCTTGGCGTCGTGTGCCGCCTGCAGCTCCGGGTCCACGTCCTCGACGTGCAGGTTGTTGCCCTTGGTCTCGCCGACCCAGATGACTGCCGCCATCGAAATGAGGGTGAGCACCATGATGTAGATCGCGATGGGCAGCGACGAGCCGGTGCGCTCGAGCAGGATCTGCGCGACGGTGGAGGCGAACGCGCCACCGAGAATCGCGCCCAGGGCGTATCCGATCGAAATGCCCGAGTAGCGAATGTGCGCCGGGAACATCTCGGCGTACATGGCCGACTGCGGGCCATAGGACAAGCCCAGGCCGACGGTCAGCACGAAGATCGAAACGCCGTAGAGGAAGACGCTGCGGGTGTCGATGATCAGGAACATCGGGATCATCCAGACAAAGACGATGCCGTAACCAATCAGGAAGGTGTTCCGGCGCCCGAGGATATCCGAGAGCCAGCCACCCACCAGCGTGAAGATCAGCCAGCCGACCGAGCCAATGGTGGTGGCCAGGAGCACCGGGGCCGCGGGCATGCCCAACACCTTGGTGGTGTAGGCGATGAAGAACGCGATGACCAGGTAGCCGGCGGCGTTGTTGGAGACGAAGATCAAGGCGGCCTGGATGACTTCCTTGGTGTTGGACTGGAACAGCTGCTTCAGCGGGGTGTGCTCGGAGGCCTTGCGCAGCGCGAGCTGCTTGAAGATCGGGGATTCCTCGACGGCCTTGCGGATCATGTAGCCGACCACGATCAGCACCACCGAGAGCAGGAACGGGATGCGCCAGCCCCAAGCCGCGAACTGCTCTGCGCTCATCGAGGTGCGCAGGAGGTAGAGCATGCCTGTGGCGATGATCATGCCGATCGGGACGCCGATCTGCGGGTAGGCGCCGAAGTAGCCGCGCTTGTTCTCCGGGGCGTGTTCAACGGCCATCAATGCCGCGCCGCCCCATTCGCCGCCGGCGGAGAAGCCCTGGATTATGCGCAGCAACACCAGCAAGAGCGGCGCCCACAGGCCAATGGAGGCATAGGTGGGCAGCAGGCCGATCAGCGCGGTGGCTGCGCCCATCAGGATCAAGGTGGCGACCAGGACGCGCTTGCGTCCGTACTTGTCTCCCAGGTGGCCTGCCACGATGGCGCCCAGCGGGCGGAAGAGGAAGGAGATGCCGATCATGGCGAAGGCAAGGATCTGCGCCAGGCCCGGGTTGGAGTCGCCCAGCGGCTGCAGGAACAACGGGGTCAAAAGCGTTGCCGTGAGCTGGGCAAAGATGAAGAAGTCATACCACTCGATGGTGGTACCAACCAGGGTGCCGGCCAGCACGCGACGTTCCTCGGAACGTTTGCTGCTTGCCGCTAGGGATGGGGAAGCCATGGGAGAACTCCAACGTTCGGCGCTTCGCGCGGTGGACGGGTATCGGCAGATCTACCGACCGTTCGGACGGTAAAGTGCTTCGACAATGGTAACCCATGATCGTGACTTCACTCACATCCAATTGGTCGTCGGATTTTTCCGGCATCGCGCAGGGAACACCGGTCCCGTGCGCCCCGCCAAATGGGGCCCCGGCGCCAGGCGTTGCCGGGAGTGCGCCTCAATCCCCTCGGGCCAGGAATTCGCGCACGCGGGCACGCACCGGCTCGCGGTCGTAGGTGTTGACCATCGCCCCGGCCATGCGCACGGGATCGCCGAAGAAGAAGTACTCGTAGAGGGCCTGGCGGCCGGAGAACCCGGTGATCGAGGCGTCGTAGGCGAGCTTGAAGAGCCGGATCCGCTCGGCCCCCGTCAGGCTCTTGCCCTGCAGGTACGTGGCGATGTCATCGCCCGCGACCTCCAGGTCGCCCTGGCCGGGCAACGCCATCAGCCCGGAGGCACAGAACTTCCGGATGATCTCCGGGAAGCGCTGGGAGATCTTCGGGTACCAGTTGCGGGCGGCGTTCAGCGTTTCCCAGTGCGGCAGCAGCACCCCGTCGACGCTGGGGGCCGCCTGCGCCTCGGCCGCGACGACCAGTGCCTTGCCGATCTCCACATTGCGGATCAGCTCCGCGAGGTCCTCCTGGATGTGCGCGAAGCCGTCGATGCCGATGGCCCCGGCAATCTCCGAGGCCAGGCCCAGGTAGAACTCGGACTTGGCGACGGTGCGGGTGACGACCTGGTGGGTCATCAGCGCCCCGGCACCGGTCTCGGTGTACCAGGCGTTGCACAGTTCCGGGCGGCCAAGCATGAAGATGCGCTCGTTGGGGATGAACACGTTATCGAACACCACCACCGCATCGATCTCGTCGAAGCGTGCCGCCAGCGGCTCGTCGTGCGCGTTCCCGCCGTTGTGCAGCCCGGTGCGGCAGAGGTAGCGCAGCCCGGGCGCGTCGTTGGGCACCGCAACGGCAAAGGAGTAGGGAGCGTCCTCGGGGGTGCCCCGCAGCACGGTGGAGGGGAAGACCAGCAGCTCGTCGGCGATCGGGGCGACGGTGGCGAGCATGCGGGCGCCGCTGATGACGACACCGTCCGGCCGTTCCTCGGTGATGCGCGCGGTGAGCTGTCCGCCCATCTGCTCGGAGCCGGAGACGGATCGGTTGACCTGCGGCGGGATCAGGGTGTGCGTGGCCAGCAGGTCGTTCTCGCGGGCGAACTCGTAGTAGGCCTCGATACGCTCGCCGAACACCGGGTCCGCCTGGGCGAAGAACGTCTTGGCGGTGGCCAGCGCGGTGAGGGCGGAGTTCATGTAGTCGGCGGTGCGGCCCAGGAAACCGTTGGAGTACTCGGCCCAGGTGGCGGTCGCGGCCCGGCGTTGCGCCAGGTCCTGCGGCGTGCGCGGCACCAGGAAGGAGGCGTTGACCCGATCCCCGGTGGTCGGCGAGACATAGGTCAGCGGGTCCCGGTGCCTCGGGTCGTGCTGCAGGTCGAAGAGTTTGGCGTAGGTGAGGGCCAGCTGCCTGAAGGCGGGGTGCTGGGTGAGGTTCTCGGAGACCACCTCCCCGTCGACGACCAGGTGCGGGCGCATTGCGTCCAGCTTGGCCAGGAACTGTGCCCCGGTTCTGATTCCCATGTTCAAGACCCCTTTTGATGCTTGAGCTTCTTCGGTTGCGGCGTTGGTGCGTGTGACGGTTCGGGGCCGCGGTCGGCTGCCTCCGGGATTGGCTAGAGCAGCTCCTCGACACCCAGATGGCGTTCGGGGATGGTGGTGAATGAGGAGTTGGCGAAGGCCAGCGCGTCACCCCGGCGGTAGTTGAAGTCCCTCACCTCCCCCAGGTAGAGCGTGTGGTCCCCGCCGTCGTAGGCGGCCCACGGAGTGCAGGAGAAGTAGGCCAGCACGCCCGCCAGTCGCGGGGCTGTGGCACCCTCGACCCAGACCGGGTCGTGCGAGGGGCGGCCGGCGAAATGCAGGGCGAGGTCCTTTTGCTCGGCACCGAGGATGTTCACGGTGAACGGCCGGTTGGCCATCTCGTCGTGGGCCTTGGTGGACCGGGCAATGGACACCAGCACCAGCGGAGGGTCCATGGAGACAGAGGTGAACGAGTTCACCGTGATGCCGTGGCGCTTGCTTTGGCCGTCAAATGTCACAATGGCCACGCCGGTGGCAAACCGCCCCAGGCTGCCGCGGAAATGTGGCAACGTGAAGGCATCGATCCGGCGCGGAACGCCGCCCTCGGCAATTTCGTCCTTGCCCGGGACGATCATGGCGTGCCCCTGCTTCCCATTCCCACCTGCCCCCTCGCATTCACACGGAAAATGTTCTAATATCGAACAAGCAGTTCCAATAGAGAATTATATTTGCACCATAGCCCAGCACTGGTTGACCCACAACCCCCGCCGGCCTTGCCCTGCAGCGCGAATCCACCGAAGGACGGCACCCGCCCCCATGACCGCCACCAGCACCACCGCCCCGGCATCTCAGACACTTTCCCGCGGCATCCGCATGCTGGAGATCCTTGCCGAGGCCAACGGGCCCAAGACCATTGCCGAGCTCGCCGAGGACCTGGGTGTGCACCGCTCGATCGCCTACCGGATCCTGCGCACCCTGGAATCCCACCGGCTGGTCACCCGCGACGAATCGGGCCGGGTGCATGGCGCCCCGGGGCTTGCAGTGCTGGCCAGCAGCGTGCAGCGGGATTTGCAGAGCGCGGCCCTTCCGGAGTTGACGCTGCTCGCCAACGAGTTGAAGATGTGCGCCTTCATTGCGGTGTGGGACCAGCCCGACTGCACCACGCTGGTCACGGTGGAGCCGCGCCACGTGCACGCCGCGGTGGTGCAGCGCCCGGGCTCCCGCCATCCCTTCGGACACGGCGCCCCGGGCATTGCCATGCAGTCAACGCTCACCGAGGAGCAGTGGAATGCGCTGAACCACGAGACGCCGTACCGGAAGATCGCCTCCGAGGCCCGCGCCCTGGGCTACGCCACCAGCATCGACGAGGTCATTCCGGGGCTTTCCTCGGTGGCGGCGCCCGTCACGGTGCCGGGGCAGCTGCCCGCGGCGGTGGCCGTCGTCTACAGCACCGGGTCCCGGCAAAACGAGGTTGCCGCCATCGGTGAACGGCTGAAGGCCGCCGCCCGCGCCATCGAGGCCGAGCTCGGCTGACACCGAAGGGCATACGACGGCGGGCGGTGGTTCGGAAGGATTTTCC
>NZ_JBKKAP010000176.1:0-34740 GCF_046714615.1 Paeniglutamicibacter sp. | reverse complement strand
CGCCGCCGGCCAGCGACGTGAGCCAGTACTGGTTGTCGATGGGGTCCCCGCCGGCGGGGCTTCCCGCCCCGAGGTTGGCCCACCACGAGGTGGCGTTGGTGAAGATCTCGGAGGCCCGTGTGGAGATCGGGAGCATGGCCCCGCCTGCCACTGCCCCGGCGCCAATCAGGGCGCGCAGCCCCACCAGCGACACGGCCAGGGCGGCCAGCACGGCGATGATGGCGCTCACGAAGGCGGAGGTCCGGTTCGGTGCGGCCAGCGCGGCGAAGTCGTTGCGGGCGTCCCCGCTGGGATCCTGGGAGGTGGTGGCACCGGTGCCGTCCCCGTAGACGCTCTCGCCATCGAGCGTATCGAGCATGTTCTTGCGGTGTTCGCGCACCAGGTCCTGGTCGGTGAGGAGCCGGGAGATGGAGTTGCGCGGGACCCGCCGGGTGGCGGCGGCCGCGGCGCGGGACCTGGAAAGTTTCACGGGCGTGCCAACGCCCCTGAAGGTGGCACCCAATTGGCCAAAGGCGTAGGCCGGGTCCTTGGCCAGCAGCGAGAGCAGGAAGCGGTAGATCCCGCCGAGCACCGCGCCGACAACCAGGAAGGGGACAGCCCAGGCCGGGGCATGCTTGAGGCGCATGAACACCTCGGCGCGGCGGGTTTCGGCAGGTCCGGCCAAGTCGCGGAAGACCGCTGCCTTGTGGTGGATTTTGGCCGCGGGCACGATGACCACGCGGTTTCCCATGAGTCGGTTGCGCCAGCACAAATCCATGTCGTCGCCCAACCCGGGCAGCGCCGGGTCGAAACCGCCCAGGGCCTCGAAGACGTCGCGGCGGACCAGCATTCCTGCGCTGGTCACGGCGAAGGAATCGGTGCGTGCGTCGTACTGGCCCTGGTCGACCTCGTCGATCTCGATCAGCGTCAGCCGCTCGGCGTACTTGTTCATGCCCAGGCCCACATCCAGCAGGCGGCGCGGGGAGTCGAGGTCAAGCTGCTTGGAACCGGCAATGGTCACCGATTCGGTGGCTTCGACCACGGTGAGCAGCTTTTCCAGGGCGTTGAGTTCGGGCACCGAGTCGTCGTGGATCAGCCAGAGCCATTCGGTGCGGCCCGGGCGCGACTCCCCGAGGGATTGCACGGCGGCCATCACGGAGTGCCCGAAGCTATGTTCCGGGACTTCCAGGAGGGTGGCGTCGGAGGGCAGGTGCTGGCGCAGGAGGTCCGCCGAAGCGTCGGAGGACGACGCGTCGACGCCCACGAAGCGGTCGATCAGTCGCGTTTGGGCACGCAGCGCGGCCAGGGTCCGGGGAAGAAAAGCTGCGCCATTGTGGGCAGCCACAATGGCGGTGACGTGGATCGTGGGGAGAATTAGACTGCTCGTTTCCGCAAACGACGACGTTCACGCTCGGACAGTCCGCCCCAAATTCCGAACCGCTCATCGTTGGTCAGTGCATATTCGAGGCATTCGGAGCGCACATTGCATGCACCGCACACCCGCTTGGCGTCCCGGGTCGATCCACCCTTTTCGGGGAAGAACGCCTCGGGGTCGGTCTGTGCACACAGTGCCTCGGACTGCCAGCCCAGTTCGCCGTCTTCGTCCTCGGACCCCAGACCGATCCAGATGGCCTGGGCGGGGCTCTTGCCGTCGAGCATTGCATCCAGGCTGGGTGCCCAGGAAGGTGTCGGGTCCGCGACGAGGTCGCTGGCGGCGTCGTGCGCCAACAGGAATGCCGCCGTTTCCTCGGCGGGAGTCAAGACCTTCGAGCGCTCGGCATCCCGCTCCCTGCCGGTCTCGGCCGGGTCCACAAACCAGTCTGCCGGTACATCACGGGCCCCGCTGTACAGAGGCGTAGGCGCCGTCGTTGCGGCTTCGTTGAAGCTTCGATCCACGTTCCCCATGGTTTACTAACCTTCCGCCGTTACGAACTCGATACCTGAAATGATCCTAAAAGAGCGACATCGGCGGCCTCTCAATAAAAAGCCGTCGCGAGACAATTTCCCTCTCCGTGACGGTGCACTATCTAATTACACTGGTGTAACTCCGGTCGCGTCAAGTGCGGGCGTCGATTTTAGCCACACATGTCGTAGATTTAGAGTCACGCCACGCCCGAGACTTCGCCGTGATCGCAATGAAATACGCCCGCCCGCGGATTCCCGGGGAATTCACAGGCTTGACAAGGAGCTTCACATGACCATTGATACCAACTCGTTATCTCCCGTCGAATCGCTACTGGCTCCGGTACGCCATTCCACCCACCCGTATTTGACCTGGTACTCCAAAAGCGGGGAGCGCGTGGAGCTCAGCGGGCGGGTCTTTGACAACTGGGTCGCCAAGAGTGCGAACCTTTTGCACGAAGAATTTGATTTAGCTCCGGGCAGCGTCGTTGCCACCGACATGCCCAGCCATTGGAAGTCCGTGGCGCTGGCCCTGGCTTGCTGGCACCTGGGCGCCGAAGTGCGCTGCGTGGCCCCCGGAACGGATCCCGGAGATGTCGACGTATTCATTACCGCCGACCCGCAAACCTTAGCAGTCAACGGCTCGGTCGAGGTCATCGCCGTCCCCCTGCCGGCACTGGCCATGGCCTTCGACGGAGAGCTGCCGGTAGGTGCCACGGATTACGCTTCCGAGGTCCGCTCCTACGCCGATTCGTTCAACCACTCCCCCATTGACACCGCCGCCACGGCACTGCACTCCGCCGCCGGCACGCTGGCCTACACCCAGCTCTTCGCCGCGGGCGCCACCGCCGGGGCTTCCGGGACCACGCTGGTCAGCACCGCGTGGCCGCTGGAGCGGATCCTGCCCGCGCTGGTGTCGCTATGGAGCGGCGAGAACCCCGTGGTGCTGGTGGAGGACGGCGTGAAGATCACCGAGTCCCTGCTCGGCGGCGAACGCGTGGTGACGCGCCTGGACCAGGAGTCCTAGGCAGCGCCTTCACGCCCCGCCGGTCCTGCGGGCATGAAAAACCCCGGCATGTTTCCCCGGTTTTTCCCTCACCGACGGGTGAATGGGAATACCAGGAAGCGTGCCGGGGCAAGAAGTATTCAAGTGCCGGGGCCAAGGGCCCTAGGCTGCGCCGTCCGGCGTGCCGTGATTCCGTCCCTGGCCGGTGGCGCCACGCTCGGCGGCTACCGGGTCCGAACCGACGCGCAGCAGTTCGCGGTCGTGGGCAAATTCCTCTTCGGCATCCATTTCCGCGCCAAAGACCCAGAAACGGTAGGCGAAGAACCGGAAGATGGTGCCCAGCACCAGTCCGACCACGGAGCCTGCAATGAACAGGCTGGTGGTGTCGGTCAGGCCGATCCAGTACTTGGTGATGAACACGCAGGCCGCGGCGATTCCCAGCCCGATGGCGTTCATGATGAGGAACATCACCAGCTCGCGTACGACGTTGGCCTGGCGGCGATGGCGGAAGGTCCAGAAGCGGTTGGCCACCCACGAAAACATCGTGGCCACGATGCCGGCAATGATCTTCGCCTTGACCTCGGAGTCATGCATGGGACCTTGGAGCATCCACAGGTAGATGCCGGAGTCAATTATGAACGCGACACCCCCGACCACGCCGAATTTGGCGACTTCGCGCCACATCATGGACGCCAGGCCCATGAGTCTGCCCCAGATCTGTATCAGCATGATCCTCCGTGGTTTCGTATCAATGCACCGGGCCGCCAGATGGCTGGATTCCGATGCGGTCGGTGCAGTTGAACCGTGTTTTATTCGCACGGTCAACCAAACTATTCTAATGCGGTTCACTGAATGTTCACCGCCAAAGGTGTCCAAACTCGCTTTGGGTACCAATGGCGGGTTCGCGCGTTGGGTAGGCTAGGCGGGTGACGTTTCCAGTGATTGGCGTTGTTGGCGGAGGCCAACTTGCCCGAATGATGGCTCCCGAGGCCCTGAATCTCGGCTTCGAACTACGCATCCTGGCCGAGGGCCCGGATGTCTCTGCCGCGCGCAGTGTGGCTTCCGCCCCGGTAGGTGACTATACGGATTTGGCGGCCCTGCGTGAATTCGCCCGCGGAGTGGATGTCCTCACCTTCGACCACGAGCACGTGCCCAATGAGCACCTGCAGTCGCTGATCGCCGAGGGCGTAAATGTGCAGCCCCGCCCCGCCGCACTGATCCACGCCCAGGACAAGCTCGTGATGCGCGAGGCCATTGCCGCTCTGGGCCTGCCCAACCCGGAATGGGCAGCGGTTGAGACCGTTGCGGAGCTGGTGGCCTTCGGCGAGCGGATCGGTTGGCCGGTCGTGCTCAAGACCCCGCGCGGCGGCTACGACGGCAAGGGCGTGCGCATGATCGATGATGCGCAGGAGGCACGCGAGGCGGCCGACTGGTTCGGCAACGGCGCCCTGCTGGCCGAGGACAAGGTCGCCTTCACCCGCGAACTCTCAGCCCTGGTCGCGCGCAACCCAAGTGGCGAGGCCAAGGCCTGGCCGGTGGTGCACACCATCCAGGTCGATGGCGTCTGCGACGAGGTCATCGCCCCGGCACCCGACCTTGACCCGGCCGTCGAGGCTGCAGCCGAAGCGGCGGCACTGCGCATCGCCGAGGCCTTCGGGGTCACCGGCGTGATGGCCGCAGAGCTCTTCGAGACCCCCGGCACCGGTGCCGGATTCGTCATCAACGAACTTGCCATGCGCCCGCACAACACCGGGCACTGGACCATGAACGGGTCGATCACCAGCCAGTTCGAGCAGCACCTGCGCGCGGTCCTTGACCTGCCGCTGGGCGCCACCGACGCGCTGGCCGAGACCACCGTGATGAAGAACTACCTCGGCGGGGCGAACGAGAACCTCTACAGCGCCTTCGCCGCGGCACTCGCCGCGGAACCCCGGGTGAAGGTCCACGCCTACGGCAAGTCGGTGCGTCCGGGACGCAAGATCGGCCACGTGAACGTGGTCTCCGAGGCCGGAGAGTCGGTTGACTCGCTGCGTGCCCGTGCCAACACCGTGGCTTCGATCATCCGCGACGGCGTGCCCTCCGCGGCGACCGCATCCACCACCGCCACCACCGAAGGACAAGCATCTTGAGCACCACCGCACCACTGGTTTCCCTGGTCATGGGCTCCGACTCGGACTGGCCCGTCATGAAGCTGGCGGCCGAGGCCCTGCGCGAATTCGGCATCCCCTTCGAAGCCGACGTCGTCTCGGCCCACCGCATGCCCGAGGACATGATTGCCTACGGCAAGGCCGCCCACACCCGCGGCATCCGCGTGATCATCGCCGGCGCCGGCGGAGCCGCCCACCTGCCGGGCATGCTCGCCTCGGTCACCCCGCTGCCGGTCATCGGCGTGCCGGTGCCGCTGAAGACGCTCGACGGCATGGACTCGCTGCTCTCCATCGTCCAGATGCCCGCAGGCGTCCCGGTCGCCACCGTCTCCATCGGCGGGGCGCGCAACGCAGGCCTGCTTGCCGTGCGCATGCTCGCCACCGGCACCGACGACCTCGCCACCGAACTCCAGGAAAAGCTCATTGCCTTCGCAGCCGAGCTGCGCCAGGTCGCGGCCGACAAGGGCGCCGCACTGCGGGCCGCCGTGGCCTCCGAAACCCCCGGCACGTAAGGACCCCTATGACATCGACCCGCCGATCATCCCGCAACCCAGACCTGCTCCCGGATCCTGTCTCGGCCCCGGCACCGGTGCGCTCCAAGCGCGCACTGTTCCTGCTGCTGCTGACCACGTTCTTCCCCGGCAGTGCCCAATGGGTTTCCGGGAACCGTGCCCTGGGCGGGTTCGTCATGCGGGTCACCATCACCTGCTGGGCACTGGTCATCCTGGTGCTGGCCACCGCGCTGATCAAGCGCGACTGGCTGCTGGGCTTCTTTGCCCAGGCCTGGGTGCAGCTGGGTGCCTCGCTGTTGTTGGTGGTGCTGGCGGCCGGCTGGCTGCTGATGTTCCTGAACACCCTGGCGATCATCCGCCCCAGGTATCTGGCCCCCGGGGCGCGGATCGGGCTCACCGCCACCCTGCTGGTGCTGGCCCTGGCCATCAGCGGGTCCCTGGGCTACGGCGCGTTCGTGCTGAACAAGGGCCGCGAGACCATTTCCAACGTGTTCTCCGCCGGACCCGCGTTCAAGCCGGTTGACGGGCGCTACAACATTGCGGTGTTCGGCGCCGACGCGGCAGGGAACCGCGAGGGCGTGCGCACCGATTCCATGTCGCTGCTGTCCGTCGATGCCAAGACCGGCAAGTCGCTGCTGATCTCCATCCCCCGCAACCTGCAGAACGCCCAGTTCTCCGCGGACTCCCCCATGCGCAAGGTGTACCCCGAGGGGTACAACTGCGGGGATGAGTGCCTCTTCAACGCGATCTACCGCAACGCCACCGACAACCACGCCGATCTGTATCCCGGGGTCGCGAACCCCGGTGCGCAGGCCACCATGGAGGCCATCGAGGGCACCACTGGCCTGAAGGTCCAGGCCTACGTGATGATCGACATGGCAGGGTTCGCCGGGTTCATCAACGCCATGGGCGGGGTCACCGTGGATTCGGGTGGCTGGGTCCCCTACAACGGCAAGTACTGGCCCAACTCCTCGGTGAACACCCACTGGTTCGCCCCCGGCGAGCAGAAGTTCACCGGCAAGCAGGCCCTGTGGTTTGCCCGCTCGCGCGACTTCACCACCGACTACCACCGCATCGCCCGCCAGCAATGCCTGCAGCAGGCCATGATTTCCCAGTTCAGTCCCAAGACCATGCTCACGCGCTTCACCTCGATCATGGATGCCGGCGAGCAGCTGGTGGAAACCGACATCCCGCAGCAGCAGCTCGGTTCCTTCCTGAACCTGGCCGACAAGGCCCGGGCGACCCCGTTCAAGCGCCTGACCCTGGGCGCCCCCGACTTCGGGTCGGCCTCCGACAAATTCTCCACCTACCCGAAGTTCGACGTGATCCACGAGCGCATCCAGGAACTCATCGCCGCGCAGTCCGACTCCGCGCCCAAGAAGACCCCTGCCGCGACGGGCGAATCGGCCAAGAGCACGCAGTCCGCCAGTCCGACCAAGGATTCGGGGATCAACAGCTCGGAGGCCAAGCGCAATTCCGAGCCCGGCGAGATCAACGCGTCGCCCTCCGACGCACCCACGGCCCAGCCCGACGGCGCGGAGCTGGACGAGCGCTACCTGGTCACCCTCGAACAAATCGGCCGCACCGACCTGCTGGAAAAGATTGCCGCCAACAACAACGAATGCTCGGTGCCCTAACCGGGCCCGGGCGCACAGCTCCCCATCGTCTGAAGGACAATGATGTATCGCCTGACAAACACCATCCGTGATTATGCCTGGGGATCCACTGGCGCCATTGCCGGGCTGCTGGGAACCACGCCCAGCGGCAAGCCGGAGGCCGAAATGTGGCTCGGCGCCCACCCCTCCGCTCCTTCCCGGGCCTCCGACGGACTGGAGGGCGGCGAGGATATCGGCCTTGACCGGTTGATTGCCGCCGACCCCCAGGGCCTGCTGGGACCCGAGGTCGCCGAGACCTACGGCCGGCTGCCGTTCCTGATGAAAGTGCTGGCCGCGGGCAAGCCGCTGTCCATCCAGGTCCACCCCTCCGCCGAACAGGCAGCCGCCGGGTACGCTGCGGAAAACGCCGCCGGACTGGCCGCCGATGCGCCCCACCGGAACTACCGGGACGGCTCGCACAAGCCGGAGATGATCTACGCGCTCACCGATTTCGCGGCACTGAGCGGCTTCCGCTCCCCCGCGGCGACAGCCGGGCTCTTCGGCACCCTGCGCCCCGCACTGGATGCCGACGCCGCCGAAACCTGCGGCAAGATCATCTCGCTGCTCTCGAACCCCGACGAGGCCGAGGCGCTGCGCTCGACCTGCGAGTACCTCCTGGGTGGGACACCGGAACCGGTGCGGCTGGTTGCCGCAACGCTCGCGGCCATCGAGGCGGACCCGGCCCTGGCCGAACACCCCGCGCTGGCGGAGCTGCCGCGGATCAACGAGCACTACCCGAACGACATCGGCGTGCTGGTCTCGCTGCTGCTGAACCTGGTGGTCCTGGAGCCCGGTCAGGCCATCTACCTGGGCGCCGGAAACGTGCACGCCTACCTGCGCGGACTGGGTGTGGAGGTCATGGCCAACTCGGACAACGTGCTGCGCGGCGGGCTGACGCCCAAGCACATCGACGTGCCCGAGCTGCTGCGGGTCAGCCGCTTCGAGGTCCTGGGCGTCCCGCACCTGGAACCGGTTCAGACCATGTACGGCCAACAGGTCTTCACCCCGCCCTTCGCCGAGTTCCAGCTGCAGCACATCGAACTCCCCGCCGTCTCCGACTCGGCAGACATGGGCGGAGGGGATGTTCCGGTGGCGGCCAACGGCCCGGTGATCGTGCTCTGCGTCGAGGGCGAGGTGCTCATCGACACCCCGCGCGGGGACGAACTCCTGCGTCGCGGCGACTCGCTGTTCATCGGTGCCAACGAGGCCCCGGCCATGGCACGGTGCAGCGCCAACACGGCGGGGCGCGCCTTCGCCGTGACCCCGCAGCCGTTGCAATAGGCCATCAGGCGCCAAGACGCAGCTGGGCCCGGCGGGAATCACTTCCCGCCGGGCCCAGCTGCGTTAAGCGGCAAGGCCGCACTGCGTTTTAGCGCGTGTACGCTTCCCACTTGTCGGACTGGTGCTCGCCCTCGACGAAGCGGATGGTGCCCGACTTCGAGCGCATCACGATCGACTGGGTGTGGATGCGGCCGTTCTTGTAGCGCACCCCGCGCAGCAGGTCGCCGTCGGTGATGCCGGTGGCGGCGAAGTAGCAGTTATCGCTCGTGACCAGGTCGTTGGTGGTCAGCACGCGGTCCAGGTCGTGACCGGCGTCGATGGCCTTCTGCTTCTCGTCATCGTCGGTGGGCCACAGGCGGCCCTGGATGATGCCGCCCAGCGACTTAATGGCGCAGGCGGTGACGATGCCCTCGGGGGTTCCGCCGATGCCCATCAGCACATCCACGCCGGTGTTCTCGCGGGTTGCAGCAATGGCCCCGGCAACGTCGCCGTCCATGATGAACTTGGTGCGTGCACCGGCGGCGCGGATCTCATCGACCAGGCCCGCGTGGCGCGGACGGTCAAGGATGCACACGGTGATCTGGTTGATCTTCTTGCCCTTGGCCTTGGCAATCAGGTGCAGGTTCTGCTTGACCGGCAGGCGCAGGTCAACCAGCTCGGCGGCCTCGGGGCCGGTGACCAGCTTTTCCATGTAGAAGACCGCGGAAGGGTCGAACATGGAACCGCGGTCGGCAACCGCCAGGACCGAGAGGGCGTTGTTGATGCCCAGGGCTGCAAGTCGGGTGCCGTCGATCGGGTCGACGGCGACGTCACATTCGGCGCCGTTTCCGTCGCCCACGCGTTCGCCATTGAACAGCATCGGGGCTTCGTCTTTTTCGCCTTCGCCGATGACGACCACGCCATTGAAGGACACGGTGGACAGCAGCGAGCGCATGGCGTCGACGGCTGCGCCGTCGGCTGCGTTCTTGTCGCCGAACCCGACCCAGGGGCTCGAGGCGATGGCGGCTGCCTCGGTGGCGCGCACCAGCTCAAGGGCCAGGTTGCGGTCGGGTGACGCGTCGCTGACAGACAGTCGTGGGGACAGGTGGGCAAAATTCGTGGCTTCAGTCACGGTCTTCCTCGTCGTTGAGATCTGTTCGTTTGCCGAGGGGCCAACAGCTTCCATCATATCTCGCGGGGCCAACTAGTCCCTCTCGACCACGACTTGCATGACGCATCCGGCCGCCGCCGGGGCCCGGGCCCGCCCGTTTAGATTCTGCGCGGTGGATGGGCGAGAATGGAGGGGTGAGTGAACACCCCGAAGGCCCCGCCGCACCCGCCGCATCCCCCGCAAACGCCAGCACCCCGGCGCCCGCGGAAACCGCCGTGCCAACGCACGCACCGGATTCGGCACCGGCCGAAGCGCAGCCGCCCGTCAAGCCGGTCCTGACCCCTTCGCAGGCGAAGCGCGCCAACCAGACCCTCAAGGGCATGATCATTTCGGTGCTGCTCACCGTCGCCGTGGCGATCCCCGTCATCCTGATCAACCCGCCAGACAAGGCCGAGAACTTCCGCGCCCCCGTCGACGTTGCCGATGTCGCCTCGCAGGCCGCCGCGGATGCCGACTTCACCCCCTGGGCACCGAACCTGCCCGAGGGCGACTATGTGAACTTCGCGCGCTGGATCACCGGGAACGTGGACGGGATCAAGTACTGGGAATTCGGGGTCGTCACCAAGGACGACGAGTTCGTGTGGGTCAGGCAGACCGCCGGGGCCAACCCGTCATGGCTGGCCGCGGTGACCGAGAACGCCGCCCTCGCCGGCACCCACTCCGTTGACGGGACCGACTGGGAGCTGCGCACCAAGGACAAGTCACAGGTCCTTGTCACCACGCGCGGGACATCGACCATCGTGCTGAGCAGCGACAGCGGCCTGGAGACCCTCGACTCCCTGGCCCGTCTGGTCCAGCGCGAGATCCCCGCCAACTAGCGATTTCCCCCGCGCCATCGAATACAGCGCAAAAATGAGACATTCCCCACAAAACACGCCCTCGGCGCGCCCTGCGGCGCCCATTTGCGCGGGACTTCACGAAACGCGGGGCGTGCACTGAAGGGCGGCCGGTGCGTCTAAGCTGAAAAACATGAATGAATCCGACGTCTCCGTCGACCACCTCGACCTGACTCCCGCACAGGCATGGCGGAAATTGCGTGAGGGCAATTCCCGCTTCGTGGCCGGCCACACCGACCACCCCAACCAGGACGCGCTGCGCCGCCAGTTCCTGGTGGACAAGCAACACCCCTTCGCCGTGATCTTCGGCTGCTCGGATTCACGCCTCGCGGCGGAAATCATCTTCGACCTCGGCCTGGGCGACGTCTTCGTGGTGCGCACCGCCGGACACGTGATCGACTCGGCAGCGCTGGGCTCCCTGGAATACTCGGTGGCCATGTTGGAGGTGCCGCTGATCGTGGTGCTGGGCCACGACTCCTGCGGCGCGGTGACGGCAACGATCGAATCGGTGGAAAGCGGAACCATGCCCCCGGGCTTCATTCGCGACCTCGTCGAGCACATCACCCCCTCGGTGATCACCGCCCGGCGCAACGGCATCCGCGACGTCAACACCACGGTCGTCGAGCACGTGCAGCAGACCACCCACCGCCTGGTGGAGCAGTCGCGCATCATTTCCTCCGCCGTGGAGGAGGGACGCACCGCCGTGATCGGGGTGACCTACCGCTTGGCCGAGGGCAAGGCGGAAATGGTCTCCGGCTTCGGCGTGCTCTAGGAAACACGTCCGCGCCCGCTGTCGGCCCGATTTCAGGGCTGGCAGCGGGCGCTTTTTATTCCCGCGTTCGCCATTGGGGTGAACTGTGCGCCCGGCCACTGCCGAAGCAGGTGCATGCGGCGTAGCGTGTCTGGCATGGACACTTCTGCAGACTTCCGCATAGAACACGACACCATGGGCGAGGTCCGAGTTCCGGCCGCAGCCCTCTACCGGGCGCAGACCCAGCGCGCGGTGGAGAACTTCCCAATCTCGGGCAAGAAGCTCGAACCCGCGCACATCCGGGCGCTGGCCCAGGTGAAGAAGGCAGCCGCCGGCGCCAACCTGGCACTGGGCGTGCTGGATGCCGAGCGCGCGCGCGCCATCACGGCAGCAGCCGACGAGGTCGCCGCCAACAAGTACGACGAGCACTTCCCCATCGACGTGTTCCAGACCGGCTCGGGCACCTCGAGCAACATGAACATGAACGAGGTGCTGGCCGAGCTGGCGACCCGCGCCCTGGCCGCTGCAGGCTCGGACACCGTGGTGCACCCCAACGACCACGTCAATGCGTCCCAGTCCTCCAACGACGTCTTCCCCACCTCGGCGCACGTCGCGGCGACCGCCGGGTTGCTCGGGGACGTCATCCCCGGGCTCGAGGTCCTGGCCGCCTCGCTGGAGGCCAAGGCCGTCGAGTTCAAGGACGTGGTGAAGTCCGGGCGCACCCACCTGATGGACGCCACCCCGGTGACCTTGGGCCAGGAATTCGGCGGCTATGCCGCCCAGATGCGCTACGGGATCGAACGCATCATGGCCTCGCTGCCGAGGGTGGCCGAGGTGCCGCTGGGCGGGACCGCGGTGGGCACCGGCATCAACACCCCCGATGGGTTCCCGGAACGCGTCATCGAACTGCTCGCCGCGGACACCGGGCTGCCGCTGACCGAGGCCCGCAACCACTTCGAGGCCCAGGCCAACCGCGACGGGCTCATTGAGGCCTCGGCCCAGCTGCGCAACATCGCTATCTCGCTGATGAAGATCAACAACGACCTGCGCTGGATGGGCTCCGGACCGAACACCGGGCTCGGCGAGATTTCCATCCCGGACCTGCAGCCGGGCTCCTCGATCATGCCGGGCAAGGTCAACCCGGTGATTTCCGAGGCTGCGATCATGGTCGCCGCCCAGGTGATCGGCAACGACACTGCGATCGCGTGGTCCGGGACCAACGGGGCGTTCGAACTGAACGTGGGCATCCCGGTGATGGCCTCGAACCTGCTCGAGTCGATCCGCCTGTTGGGCAACACGACCCGGGTCATGGCGACAAAGATGGTCGACGGGATCACCGCGAACGTGGAACGGGCACGCTTCCTGGCCGAGGCCTCCCCCTCCATCGTCACCCCGCTGAACAAGCTCATTGGCTACGAGAACGCCGCGAAGATCGCCAAGAAGGCCGTTGCGGATTCCCTGACGGTGCGCGAGGCCACCGTGGCGCTGGGCTTCGTGGAGCGCGGCGAGGTGAGCGAGGACCAGCTCGATGCGCTGCTGGATGTCACCACGATGACCGGCAAGCACTGACCGGTCTCCCGAAAGGGTTCTAATTGGCGGGAGCGGTGTACCGGGGATTGATCCCCGGTACACCGCCCCCGGCGTGTCTGCGCCGCCGCGCCGCGCCTCGGCGTGAGGGCAGGAACAACATTTGCACTGAACCTTTATTAGTGCAAAACTGCACTCTATGAAGAATAGTGCAACAGTGGCTTCCGCCGAGCCGGCCACCCCGCCGACCCTCAGCGCCCGCATGCTGAAAACCCGGCTCTCCATCTCGCGGAACGCGCGCGAGCTCACTGCCGAAAACGGCTTTGCCGGGTTCACGGTTGAGGAACTCTGTGCCCGGGTCGGGATCTCCCGACGCACCTTCTTCAACTACTTCGCGACCAAGCTCGATGCGGTGTTCGGGCACGCGGAGGACGGCTTGTCCGCCGAGGCACTTGCGCGCTTCATGGACGCACGGCCGCCCGGGACCACGGGGATCTCCCCCACGCTGCTGGCCGACCTTGTGGCCCTCGTGCTGGAACAACTGCGCCGGGACGAGTCCGAGATCCGCGGTGTCCACGGCTTCTTCACGATCCTGCACCGCGAACCGGAATTACTGGCACGCATGATGAAGGTTGGCCCCGAACGCCAGGCCGAATTCACCGCCATGGTGGCCAAGCGCGAAGGCGTGGCAGCCGACCACAGCGGTATCGGCATGCTGGTACATTGCCTGCAATTCGCCACACACCGGGCCATCGAGCGCTATTTGGCCGCTCCCGACGGTCCCTCGCTGGAGGACGAATTCCTTTCCGTCATGCACCAGACCCGGGAGCTCTTCCACCAGCACCTCCCGTCCGACGAACAGCTTCCCGCACCCTGACCCGCCGGTTGTTTCCCGCCACATACTTTTCCCTCCACACGCAAGGAACCACCATGTCCACCACCACCGCGTCCCGGCCAACCCCGGATTCGGCACCGCTGCTGCTGACGCAACGGCGCATCTGGATCATCTTCTCCGCGCTGATCGCCGGCATGATGCTCTCCTCCCTCGACCAGACCATCGTCTCCACCGCCATGCCCACCATCGTGGGACAGCTCGGCGGGGTCGAACACCAGGCCTGGATCACCACCGCATACCTTTTGGCCACCACCATCGTCATGCCGATCTACGGGAAGTTCGGTGACGTGCTGGGACGGCGCAACCTCTTCCTGATCGCCATTGCCCTGTTCACGCTGGCCTCCGTGGGCGCCGCCTTCGCCGGCACCTTCTGGATGTTCGTGGTCTTCCGCGCCATGCAGGGACTGGGCGGCGGCGGTTTGATGATCCTTTCGCAGGCCATCATCGCCGACATCGTCCCGGCCTCCGAGCGCGGAAAGTACATGGGCCCGCTGGGCGCCATCTTCGGCCTCTCCGCCGTGGCAGGACCGCTGCTGGGCGGCTTCTTTGTTGACCACCTCACCTGGCAGTGGGCGTTCTACATCAACATCCCCATCGGCATCGGCGCCTTCCTGATCGCCTGGTTCGCGCTGACCATCCCGAACAAGAAGTCCACCAAAAAGATCGACATGCTCGGAGTGCTGCTGCTCTCGATCGCCACCACCTGCCTGATCTTCTTCACCGACTTCGGCGGATCCAGGAACCACGGTTGGGCAGCGACCGAGACCTGGGCTTGGGGCGTCGGCATGCTCGCAGCCATCGTGCTCTTCGTGATCGCCGAGGCCCGCGCCGAAGACCCGATCATCCCGCTGTCGCTGTTCAAGAACCCGGTCTTCGTCAACGCCACGGCCATCGGCTTCACCCTGGGCCTTGGCATGTTCGCGGCCATCGCGTTCGTCCCCACCTTCCTGCAGATGTCCTCGGGCACCTCGGCGGCCGTCTCCGGCCTGCTGATGGTCCCGATGATGGTCGGACTGATGGGCACCAGCATCTTCTCGGGAATCGCGATCACCAAGACCGGCAAGTACAAGGGATACCCGATTGCCGGCGCCCTGGTCACCGCGGTTGCCATGCTGGCCTTCACCACGTTGTCGGCAGCCACCCCGCTGTGGCTGATCTGCGTGTACCTCTTCGTGTTCGGCGCCGGGCTGGGATTGATCATGCAGGTCGTCGTGCTGGTGGTGCAGAACGCCGTGGATCCCACCATGGTGGGCACCGCGACCTCCACGAACAACTACTTCCGCGAGGTCGGTGCTTCCCTGGGCGTGGCGATCTTCGGTGCCATGTTCACCAACCGGCTCTCCGAAAAGCTCACCGACGTCTTCACCGGGGCAGGCGCCAGCGCCGCGGATGCAGGCAACGCCACCGCGACCCTGGATCCGCAGACCATGGAGCAGCTGCCCGAGGCCGTCCGCGAGGGCATCGTCAGCGCCTACGCCGACTCCCTGGCCCCGGTGTTCTGGTACCTGATCCCGTTCATCCTCATCGCCTTCGTGCTGGCGCTCTTCCTCAAGCAGGTCAAGCTCTCGGACACCGCCGGCATGGTGGCACGCGGGGAGGCCATCGGCGGCGAAGAAGCCAAGGCCCTTGAAGACGCGGCACGGTCCGGTGCCAAGGTCTCCGCCGGCACCTCCGCCGACTCGGATTCTGAAGCTCCGGAGCCGGAGACGAACCGTCAATGAATAAGTCCTAATATCGGACGTTGACGAAAATGGTCCCCCAACCATCGTGGTCGGGGGACCATTTTCGTTTGTCTTTGCCCGTGCCCGCAAACAGCATGGCAGAGGGGCTGGACTGCGATCGGTGAGGCGGCCATGATTAATCAAGGGCAAGGTTGTTGGGACCGAGAACCGCAGCTCCTCGGTCCCAGGCCATGCAAGGAAGCTGGTGCTGCATGTCGGTGCAGACCTGCCGGCGGACCGATCGAGAGTCGCGCGAATCGTGGAAAATACGGGCAAGTTCCTAGAGGACTACTACAGGCACTTTGCGGCCGAGGACCTCCAGGGCTACAGCCCTGACACGCTGCAACGGCGGGCGCTCTACCACCTCGGTGTTGCCTCTGCACGGCGGCCGGGCCAAGTTGCCACAGGGATCCTGACCGAAACCGATGCCAGCGTGGTTACCATCGCCACGGACAACATGCCCTATCTGGTCAATTCCCTGGCCGCCGAGCTCACCCGCCAGAACGCCGCCATCCGACTGGTTGTCCATCCCATTTTTGCGGTCTTGCGCGATACGAAGACCCACCAACTGGTGGATATTCATCTTTTGCCTTCCCCGGGCGCAACGCCGCGCTTCGAATCCTCTGACAGCGCTGACGTTTGTGAAGAGTCTTGGATCGCGGTGGAAATCAGCAGGTTGGGTGATGCGGCCGCGGGCGAAAAGCTGGTCGAAAGCCTGTCAACGGTCCTTTCCGACGTGCGGGCAGTTGCTGCCGATACTTCAGCGATGCACCGGCGGGCCATCGACGTCGTCAACGCCCTTGACACCCCTCCCGGCGCCGGGAGCACCCAAGAGATGCAGCAGGCGAAAGATCTGCTGCGCTGGATGGACAACGGCAACTTCACCTTCCTTGGCTACAGCGATTATGACGTGCCCAGCGAGGGCGGGCACGAGGTACTGACCAGCCGGCCGTCATCCGGACTCGGTCTCCTGAGGGAATCGCCCCAGGGGATCCGGCAGCCGCGTTCCGCTCCGCCCGGGCTCCGCCAGCCCCTGGGCCAGCGATTCCTGACGCTGACAAAGGCCGATTGGCGCTCGACTGTCCTGAGGCCGTCGTATCTGGACCAGATAGCGATCAAGAGCTATGGCAGTGACGGCAAAGTCAACCGCGAACGGCATTTTCTCGGGCTGTTCGCTCCCAGCGCCTACAACCAGCCGGTGAGCGAGGTACCCATTGTCCGGGACAAGGTCGATGAGGTGCTTCGGCGCTGCGCATTTCCTCCCGATTCGCACTCCGAAGAGACCCTGCAGGCCGTCCTTGAGTCCTATCCGAGGGACGAACTGTTCCAGATCGAAGTGGATGACCTGGTCGCCACGGCCCAGGGCATCGTTCATTTGCAGGAACGTCGCCGCACCCGGTTGTTCCTCCGCTCCGACGCCTATGGACGGTTTGTCTCGGCGCTGGTGTTTCTGCCCCGGGATCGTTACAACACAGGAGTTCGCCAGCGAATCGAACACGAGCTGGGTCAGGCATTCCAAACCAACACCATCGAGTTCACCACACTGCTCAGCGAGTCCGCACTGGCCCGGGTGTTTTTCCGCATTTGGCTACCCTCCGGCCAGAAGGTTCCCCGCATTGACGTCCCGGCGCTGGAGCGGCGGCTGGTTGTGGCGGTCCGGTCCTGGGCCGAGGGCTTTGAGGAAGTCCTGCATGACAGGTTTCCCGCGGAGGAGGCCACACGCCTGGCCATGCTGTGGTCCGAAGCGTTTCCCGCAGGGTACCGGGTGGACTATACGGTTGAAGACGCGGTAGATGACGTTGTCCGCTTCGCGACCCTCGACCTCCAGGAGGCCGGCGGACGCGCCGTCGATGACCCGGTCGTTTCCGTCCGCATCCCCGCGGACACCGCCACCACGTCGGCCGAAGACGCACGGATCAAGCTCTATTTCGCCAAGCCCCGAAGCCTGTCCCGGATCCTGCCGTTTTTCCACAACCTGGGACTTGAGGTCCTCGATCAGCGACCCTTTGAGATCCGGCGCAGCGACGGCCAGGAGTTCTTGCTTTACGACCTTGGACTGAAATACCCTTCCGGCGTCGACCCCGTGGATACCAGCGGACTGCTGGCCGATTCGTTCCGCGCCGCCATGCGGGGCGACATCGAGTCGGACAGCTTTGACGGCCTGGTTCTCACCGAAGGAATTGAATGGCAACGCGTCGTCATTTTGCGCAGTTATGCCAAATACCTGCTGCAACTTGGCACCACCCACTCCTACGGCTACATGGCTGAATCGCTGCTGGCCAATGTGCGGGTCACCCATGCGCTGCTGGGACTCTTCCAGACCAGCTTTGACCCCGACATCGGCGGGTCGGACCGCGCCCAAGGCATTGAAATCGCCAGGAAGGAACTGAGCGCAGCCATCGACGAGGTGCCCGCCCTGAATGCCGACAGGTTGCTGCGCACCTTCATGAACCTGGTTGGGGCCACGCTGCGAACCAACTACTTCCAGAACCGGCCCTACCTCAGCTACAAATTCAATCCATCGGCCCTCGCCGAGTGTCCGTTCCCGCGGCCTAAATACGAAATATGGGTCTATTCCCCCCGGGTGGAGGGGCTGCATCTGCGGTTCGGCGCCATAGCCCGCGGCGGACTGCGCTGGTCGGACCGGAGAGAGGACTTCCGCACGGAGATCCTCGGTCTGGTCAAGGCCCAGACGGTCAAGAACGCCGTCATTGTGCCGACTGGCGCGAAGGGAGGGTTCTTTGCCAAGCGGCTGCCGGACCCTTTCCTGGACCGTGGCGCGTGGCTGGCGGAAGGGCGTGAAAGCTACCGGGTCTTCATCCGCGGGATGCTGGATATCACTGACAACCTCAGCCCCGCGGACACCGGGAAAATGTTGGTCCCTCCCTGGAACGTTGTGTGTCACGACGGTGAGGACGCCTACCTCGTGGTGGCGGCAGACAAGGGCACGGCAACCTTTTCCGACACGGCGAACGAGCTCGCCCTGGAGTACGGTTTTTGGCTGGGAGACGCCTTCGCTTCAGGGGGTTCGGTCGGCTATGACCACAAGGAAATGGGCATTACGGCCAAGGGCGCCTGGGAGTCGGTCAAGATGCATTTCAGTGAGCTTGGCATCGATGTCCAAAACGAGGACTTCACGGTGGTGGGCATCGGCGACATGAGCGGGGACGTGTTTGGAAATGGCATGCTCCTGTCCCGGCATATCCGCTTGATTGCTGCGTTTGACCACCGCCATATTTTCCTGGACCCACAACCGGACGCCGCTGCGTCCTACGCCGAACGGCGGCGCTTGTTCGAACTTCCCCGATCCTCCTGGGCGGATTTCGACGCCTCGGTGATCAGCAAGGGCGGCGGTGTCCACCCACGCCAGGCCAAGTCCATCGAGATCACCGACGAGGTCCGCAGTGCCCTGGGAGTGGAGGAAGGAACCATCGAGATGGCGCCGCAGGAGCTGATCAAGGCGATCCTGCTTGCGCCGATGGATCTGCTCTACAACGGTGGCATCGGCACGTATGTCAAGGCATCTTTCGAACCCCACGAAGTGGCAGGGGACAAGGCCAACGACTCGATCCGGGTGAACGGCAACGAACTCAGGGCCAAGGTCATAGTCGAGGGCGGCAACCTCGGCATCACGCAGCGTGGCCGGATCGAGGCGGCCTTGGGCGGCATCCTCGTGAACACTGACGCAATCGACAACTCCGCCGGGGTGGACTGCTCCGACCACGAGGTCAATATCAAGATCCTTGTCGAGAACATGATCGCCGCCGGAAGGATGGGCGCCGGCGAGCGCGCGGAATTCCTGCACTCGCTCACGGACGACGTTGGGGCGCTGGTGCTGAGAACAAACGCCGACCAGAACACCCTGCTGGTAAACGACCTCTACCGGGTCGGGCAATGGAGCCCGGGTTTCGAACGGATGATGGATTGGCTGGAATCGGTGGCAGGCCTTGACCGCAGCCTGGAAGGACTGCCCGGCACGGTGGAACTGCAGGCCCGGCTGGCGGAGGGCCGCGGGCTCACCGGGCCGGAGCTCGCTGTTCTGTGCGCCTACGCAAAAACCGAACTGGCCGGAGCCCTCAATGCCAGCGACCTGGCCGATGATCCGTGGTTCAAGCAGACCTTGCGCAAGTACTTTCCGACTCGACTGTCCGAACGGTTCGACGCCGACCTGGACACCCATCCCCTGCGCCGCGAGATCATCAGCACCGTGGTGGCGAACGACATGATCAACATGGGCGGGATCACCTTTGCCTTCCGGGCCATGGAGGAAACCGAAGCTTCACCGGCGGCCGTGGCCCGAGCTTTCGTTGTCCTGCGCCAGGTCTTCGACATCGACTCGATCATGGCCGACCTGGCTGCCCTACCGCCAAGCTGTCCCGCGCAGAGCCGCTGCACCGTTGCCGAGGAAATGCGGCGGTTGCTGGACCGGGGAATCCGCTGGTATGTCACCCGCGACGGGCAGGGCGAAGCGATCGCTGACGCCATCGAGCGGTTGAAACCCCGGATCGACCCGCTGTGGGCGGACCTGACCCGATACCTGCGCAATTCGGACATGAAAATCTTGTACGCCCGCCCGGCCGGTCACCTGGCCGGCATACCCGCAGACCTGGCCCGGCGCGCTCCAACTTTCCTGGCGGGATTCGGGCTGCTGGACCTGGCCGTCATCTCGGAGCGGATCCGGGAACCTGTCCACAACATTGCCCAGGTCTACTTCGCCATCTACGCCCGGATCGGCGTCATCGGGCTGCTGCTGATGATCACCGACCTGCCGCGGCGCAATCGCTGGGAATCCCTGGCACGGGCAGCATTGCGCGATGATCTCTATTCGGCCGTGGCGGACATGACCGTTGCCGTGATGCAGAGCACCGGGGCCACCGGTGGGCGCGGCGCCGACCCGCTGGAACGCATCGCGGCCTGGGAACGGCAGCACGCGGAGCGGATGGCTCGCATCATGGATACGTTGGAGCAACTGGCCAGACCCGGGCAGGCCGATATTGCCTCGCTCTCTGTTGTCCTGAAGCAATTGCGCTCCGTGGTTCGAAGATAGCGTCGGGCCTTAGCGCAGCATTGGCCGGGTCATGGGGATAGCGGGTCCATGGCCGGCTCGGCGAAGCGGGGGTGAAGGTAGTCTTCGGGTCGGCGGCCCTCGGCACCATCCTGGTGGCCGCCCACCTGCGGAACAACGACCCGCCGGCGAACCTCGCCGCCGCCGCGCGGTCAGCCGCCGGTGATGAAATGGCCCGCTTCCTTGGGCTCGAGCGTCCAGGCGATGGCACGGGCATGCTTGGGCGGCACCTCGGGCATCTCGTTGAGGCCGAACCATCCGACCTCGAGGTTCTCGTCGTCGTTGACCTTCGCCTCCCCGCCCAGGTACCCGCCGGCCAGGATGATGTCCAGGTATTGGGCGTGGTCCCCGTTGGGATACACCGCCTCGTCGGTGGTAGCCACCCCGATGAGCCGGGTGATCGCACAGTGCACAGCGGTTTCCTCAAACACCTCGCGCACCGCCGCGACGGCAGGCTCCTCCCCGGGTTCCAGGATTCCGGCCGGCAGCGTCCACTTCCCGTTGTCCGCCCGGCGGACCAACAGCACGCGGCCATCATGGATCACCACGGCCTTCACGCCGGGCAGCCACAACGGATCGTTGCCGATCTTTTCGCGCATCTGGACAATGAATTCGGGTGTTGGCATTGAACTTCTCCGGCGACTTTCGTTTTTGGGTGGTTTCCTGGCTTGGCTTGGCTATCCGGCCACGGCCAGTGCAACGGCCGCGCCCACCAGCATGAAAGGTCCGAAGGCCACCGAGGAACGCATCGTGACCTTGCGGGCCAGCAGCAACACCACCGACCAGAGGGCACCGATGATGAAGGCGAACGCCGTGGCCCACAACAGGTGGGTGTAGGAGAGGAAGCCGAGGTATAGCCCCAGCACTGCGGCGAGCTTCACATCCCCCAGCCCCATGCCGGCGGGCGCGATCAGGTGCAGCACCAGGTAGCCGGCAAACAGGATCACCGCGCCCAGGACCATGCGCAACAGGACCAGGGGTTCCCCTGCCAGCAAGGCGGCCGCACCCAGCAGCACCAGGGCGGCAATGAACCACGGGCCCAGGACCCGGTTGGGCAGGAGGTGGGACTTGAAGTCGATAATTGTCAGGCGCACGGCGTTGACGAGGTACAGCGCCAGGGCCAGCGCGGCCAGGATTCCGGCCAGCGTGGCCAGGGCCGTCGGGGAGGCAAACCATACGAGGATTTGTTGCGGCATGGGCCAAACCTTACGCGGTGTCCGGCCCCGCTGTCAGCGGCGGCACGCCACCTGCCGGGCAAAACCACGCGGTGCGACTCCTCGCTACACTGAAAGCATGGATCAGCTCAATGGCGCGTCGGTTTTCCCCGACCCCGACCGGGCCCCGGGCAAGGAACTCATGGGGCATTTCCGTCGGCTTGCCCGTTCCTCCCCCTGGCTGTGGAACACCATCCAGTTCCGGATCGGCGTCACCGACGAGGAACGCCATGAGCTTGCCTTTGCCGCTCCCAGCCTGCCCAAGCACCTCACGGTGCTGCTCAGGCGCCCCGACGCCATCCGTGTCGAGGAAGAGAACGGCACGGTGCTCTTTCGCACCGAGCACATCAACGACTCGCGCGACGCCGGCTTCGTGGCCGCGACCCGCAAAAGCTGGCTGTTGCCGCCGCAGCTGCTGGCCCCGGTCTACGGGGACGACGGATTGGTATCCCGGCGCCCCGAGGCCGCCTATGTCAACGAGTTGATGCCGGTGGGTCTGTGGGGCGCGTTCCTGGATCCGGTCGAGGTCGCCGGCTTCGCCCCCGGCCCTGCGGACATGTCCTTCCCCCACCCCAGCCTCATCCACGCGCTGCGGGTGATCCAGGACGAGTCCGACCGCGAATGCCTTGAGGCCGAACTGTCCCGGGGCCACTCCTACGCCCCGGTCAACAAGGAAGCGCCACTACTGGGCACGGGCCTCACGAGGATCCGCCTCGACCGGGCAACCGGGATCTGCGTGCTGCGCCAGGTGCTTGACGGGCCGGACGCCGGGCTCGAGCACCGGGTGTCCATCACGGCCGTGGACGAATACATGATCGACGGGCTGTTCACCCAGCCGCGGGCCTCGCTCAGCGATGTGCGGCAGGCGCCGCTGTGGCCGATCCCGGGGCTTGCCGATTACCCCGGGCCGCAGGCTCCGGACCACGCACGGCACCGGGGCGGGCCCGCGGCCTAGGACCGCGGGCCCTCCCCGGAGCAGCGCCCTTAGTGGATCCGGTCCTCGAGCAGCTCGGTGACCAGCGCCGCGATTTCGGAGCGTTCGGAGCGCGTCAGGGTGATGTGCCCGAAGAGGTGGTGCCCCTTGAGCTGCTCGACCACCGCGGCGACGCCGTCGTGACGACCCACCCGCAGGTTGTCGCGCTGGGCCACGTCGTGGGTGAGGATCACCTTGGAGTTCTGCCCGATGCGCGAAAGCACCGTGAGCAGCACGTTGCGTTCCAGCGACTGGGCCTCGTCCACGATCACATAGGCATCGTGCAGCGAGCGCCCGCGGATGTGGGTCAGTGGCAGGACCTCGAGCATGCCCCGGCTCATGACCTCGTCGATGGCGTTCTTGGAGACCACCGAGCCCAGGGTGTCGAACACCGCCTGGGCCCAGGGGTTCATCTTGTCCGCTTCGGCACCGGGAAGGTAGCCCAGGTCCTGGCCGCCGACCGCGTAGAGCGGCCGGAAGACCATGATCTTGCGGTGTTCACGGCGTTCCATGACCGCTTCCAGCCCGGCACACAGGGCGAGGGCCGACTTGCCGGTGCCCGCCCGGCCGCCGAGCGAAACGATGCCGATCTCCTTGTCCAGCAACAGATCCAGGGCCAGGCGCTGTTCGGCGGAACGCCCGCGCAGGCCGAAGGCCTCGCGGTCCCCGCGCACCAGGCGCACCAGGTGGTTGCGGTCCACCCGGCCCAGGGCCGAGCCGCGCGGGGAGTGCAAGATCAACCCGGTGTTCACTGGCTGCTCTGCGGCTTCCTCGATCTCCAGGGACTCGTCGGCGTAGAGGGCCGACATGTTCTCCTGGCTCACGTCCATCTCGTGCACGCCGGTCCAGCCGGAGTCGGCGATGAGCTCGTTGCGGTACTCCTCGGCGGTCAGGCCCATGGCCGAGGCCTTGATGCGCATGGGCATGTCCTTGGACACCAGCGTGACATCCAGGCCCCCGTCGAGCAGGGCCTTCGCGACGGCGAGGATGCGGGTGTCGTTGTCCGCGTTGCGGAACCCCACAGGCAAGACGTTCGGGGCGATATGGTTCAGTTCCACGCGCAAGGTTCCGCCCTGCTTGCCGACCTCCATTTCGTTGCCAAGCCCGCCGTGCTTCCTGCCCAGGTCCTCGAGGGTCCGCAGCGCCTCGCGGGCGAAGTAGCCCAACGTGGGGTCGTTGCGCTTGTGCTCAAGCTCGGTGATCACTGTCAACGGCAGGACCACATGGTGTTCGGCAAAGCGCAGCATGGCGTGGGGGTCGGCGATCAGCACCGAGGTGTCCAGGACGAAGGTGCGGGTGCCTACCACCGCTGGTGTTTCGCTCACTGTCGTTTCCGACGCGGTGGGTGAGGTTGATGGGTTTTCCCGATTCGCTGCCAAGTATCGCTCCTCGCGGGGAGTTGCTCCCCCGTTCACCGGGCAATGACGGCTTCATCACCCGTTATGCCCCAACGTACGCCCATATCCACGGACAGTCATGAGGTGCGGGCAAAAGTCAGGTGTCGTTCAGGTAAATAATTGGCACCGCCACGGTTACCTTCGAACCGTCAGTCCGGGAGTCTGGATCAGGAGCCGAAGCGGCGTTGCCTGTCGGCGAAGTCGCGCAGGGCGCGCAGGAAGTCGACGCGCCTGAAGTCGGGCCACAGCGCCTCGCAGAAATAGAACTCTGAGTAGGCGCTCTGCCAGGTGAGGAATCCGGAGAGGCGTTGTTCGCCCGAGGTGCGGATGACAAGGTCCGGGTCCGGCTGCCCCTTGGTGTACAGGTGGGTGGCCAGCTGGTCGGGGTCCAGGTCCTCGGCAATCTGCGCCGCGTTCAGCCCGTTGGCGTGGCCCTGGAGCAACAGCGCCTTGACCGCATCGACGATTTCCTGCCGACCACCGTAGCCGACCGCGACGTTCACGTGGATCCCGGCGACATCGGCGGTGGAGGCCTCCAGCTCGCGCAGCTTGTTGGCCAGGTAGTCCGGCAGCAGTTCCAGCGCGCCCACCGGCTTCACGCGAACCGTCTTGGTTTCGCCCAACCGGTCCAGGGTGTTGGCAATGATTCCCATCAGGGCATCGAGTTCATCGCTGGATCGGCTCATGTTGTCAGTGGAAAGCATGTAGAGCGTGACCAGGTTGATGTCCAGCTCCTGGCACCAGCCCAGGAATTCAAGGATCTTGTCCGCGCCGGCTTGGTGGCCGCTGGCGGTTGTTTGTCCCGACAGCTTGGCCCAGCGCCGGTTCCCGTCCACGAGCACACCGATATGCGTGGGCAATTTTCCCGGGGTCAGTGAACCACGCAACCGTCGCTCATAGAGCCGGTAGACGAATCCCGGTAATTCCACGGCGATACTCCTGCTTGCGATAGGGGGGCGGCATGCGACCGTCCTCGGGCCGCATGCTCAGCTTAACGCTACCGGGTTCCTGCCCGGTGGCGCACCAAGACGCGGGCATTGTGCCTGGCAATACTCCCCGTAACGACCCCGGCCATCAACAATCCACGGCATTCCGGCAACCGAATGCCACCGTACCTACCGGCCGGTAGTTTAGGCTGGGTTCATGAGCCAACCATCCGGGACCCATCCGCAGCCATCGGTTCCAATGCAGCCGGCCAAGCCGTTGCTGCGCGGCTGGATCCACGCCATCACCGCACCCTTGGCCCTGATCGCCGGCGTCATACTGGTCGTTCTGGCACCTGCGGGTGCCGGAAAGATCACCAGTGCCATCTTCGCGTTCACTGGGGTGTTGCTCTTCACCGTTTCCGCGTTCTACCACCGCGGGAGCTGGTCGCCGACGACCACCCGCGTGCTCAAGCGGATCGACCACACCAACATCATGCTGCTGATTGTCGGCTCCTACACCCCGCTGGCCTGGGCCCTGCTTCCCGGAAGGTCGGCCACCATCTTGCTGGTCGCAATCTGGATCGGGGCCTTGGCCGGGGTAGGTTTCCGGGTCTTCTACACCGATGCCCCGCGCTGGCTATACACCCCGGTCTATGTGCTGCTGGGCCTGGCGGCCTTGCTGTTCATCGGGGACTTCTTTGCCGCCAGCCCGGCAGCGGCGATCCTCATTTGCGCCGGCGGCGCCTTCTACGTTGCCGGGGCGGTGTTCTATGCCTTGAAGGCCCCGAACCCCATTCCGGAGATCTTGGGATTCCACGAGCTCTTCCACGCATTCACGCTCATCGGTTTCGCCTGCCACTTCACGGCCATCACCATCGCGGTGCTCGGCACCGCCTAGCGTCCCCGGGGCTGACAGCCTCCACGCACCCTGAGCGCCTGCACCCAGCGGGTGCAGGCGCTCAAGCATTGCAAGGATTTCACGACACCAGCCCCCTGAGGTGATTCCGCATTCGGTTGGACCCGTTGCTTCGGCGGGCAACCAATCAGGGGGATCAGTACTGGTAGAGCTTTTCCGTCCAGCCCGAGGCGATCTTGCCGTAGCCCACGATGTCGGCGCCGGAGTTGTCGTCGTTCCGCTTGTCGAGGTAGAGGTAAACGTCGCCATTGCCAAGGACCCCGAGGAGCATCCGGGGCTGATTCGGCTTGCCCCATTCTCCGCAGGAAGCGCCGCTGAGGTATTTGAAGTTGCCCCAGGTGGCGGACTTCAGGTCCTTGCGGGACCACTGGTAGGGCCTGTCATGCGGAATCGTGTATTCCACCAATTTGCCGTCAACGGTGGTTGCCAGCAAGACATCGGCAGTGCGAGTGGTGCCGGCAATGACCGTTTGGCGGTCGTAGGCCAGCGTCTTGACGCCTTGCCATCCCGAGTTGCCGACTACAACTCGAGACTTTGGCGCTCCGACGCCAAGGACGTAGCGACCCAGTGCCCCGGAATCCGTCAGTCCGTAGACATATCGTCCGGTGCTGTTTCCGGCCGCGCTGGAGACCATGAGCCGTGTTTGCCCCCAGGTCACGGCCAGCCGGGTCGCCGTGACCTTGACGTCGTTGTAGCTCTTGGGGCCAATGGCGGTGACGGAATAGAAGCCGCCATCGCTTGAATTTGCGTAGAATCCCTTGTTGACGAATTCGATGCCTCCCGCGCCACCGGGTGGGAGCACCGCACGGGGCACGAAGCCGAGTCGTCCAGGATTCAGCTTCGTCGTGGTGATCTCGGCAACGCCCTGTTGCGTGACATATCGACGTTCGGTAATTTGGCCGCTGGAGGTCACGCCCGTTGCTCCGAAGTAGCAATTCATGCCGGGGATGGCCCGAGCGGACGTCGTGGTTTGCCCGCTGTCCGCTGTTGCGGGGCTGCCCGCCAGTAGCGTCGCGGCCAAGGCGACTATTGCCGCCAACGCTCCGGCTGTCTTCTTCTTCAGCATGATTGCCTACCACCGTTCATCGGGTTCCGTGCGTTGCGCACGATCACGATAGTAACAATGTTTTAGATAATAAGTACAACACTTCACCATATGCGGGAGCTCCAGGGTTCGCTTGTCCGCCCACGAAGTATCGGTGTCGGGCTGCCGGGCCCCTAGCGCCCCGGCACACTGCGCGAAAGCCCCGGCACGATCAAGGCCGCCAACGAAGGCAAGTCACTGACAGGCGCGTGGCAGAGACCGCCGCGGCACACGTAGAGCCGCAACTGGCCTTTCGGGCCGGCGGGGTATCCGGCCGCATCCGATTGAACATCGCGTGAGCCGAGTTGGGCCACGCCTGCCAGCACCCCCAGGCGCACCGCGGCCTGGCGCTCTGCATCGGTTCCCCCGGCCACGACCAGCTCCGTGCTGGAGCCGTGAATGAAGCGGGAAGCCACTCCCAGGGCGCTTCCGGCACCGTGGGGCGCGCGGTTGGCAAGCGCAGGTACGAAGCCCAGCAGCATGCGCACCAGGGCGAGGTCGGCCTCGCCGCGCTCGAACCCCGCTTCCGGGGCACTCCCGACGGTGTCCAACTGACTGCGGCCGGCCCGGTTCAGCAAGGCAGCAGCCAGCAGCGAGGTCGCGGCGGGCACCGCGTCATCCAGGGCCTCGGCGCTGCCGGAACCGCCGCGCATGGCCTGCACCCGGGGGTCATTCGCGGCGCTGTCCATCGGCGCCCCTCCCTCGAGGAAGAGGTCCAGGGCCGCAGCGAGGACATCGTCGGCCCGGGAGAACCAGAGAGGGTCCCCCGAAGCGACTTCCAACTGCTGGAATCCAAGCGCCACCGCCGCATAGTCCTCAAGCACCGCGGCAATGGACGTGCTGGCCCGCCCCTGGTGGCTGATGCGATGGAGCACTGCCTTCGTGTCACCGTTCGCCGGCACCCAATGCACCCGGTGCAGGTAGTCGGCCGTCCGGGTGGCAAGGGCAAGCATGCGCGGTTCACGCAGGAGCACCGAGGCCTCGGCCAGCGAGGCAATGGCCAGGCCGTTCCACCCGGCAACGACCTTTTCGTCGCGGCCCGGTTGGACCCGTGTGGCACGCTCGGCGCCCAGCTTCTTGAAAGCGTCGTCGAGCCCCGGCCATTCGGACAGCGTCGGGGTGCGGGACAGCGCGATGGTCATCGGCGCGCCCTGCGCCGAGAAGCTTGCCTGCCGTTCGTCCTCGGCCGGGAGCTGCGCGCCGTCCCACAGCTGCCAGAAGACGCTCCCGGCTCCCTGAGGCGTCTCGGGCCCTGGCCCCTGGGTGGTGGCCGGGCCACCGCCCGGCTCCCCCAGGATCGTTGCGACCTCGCCCCGGCTAAAGGTGTAGGTGGCACCCTCGTGGTGGGTACCGTCGGGCATGACCGTGTCGGCGTCAAGCGAGGAGGCGAATCCACCGCCAGGAAGCTGCATGTCTTCCTCCAGCCACCTGTTGATGCCGCGGGCGGAGACGCGGCAGAGCTCGGCGACCTCGGCGTCGGGCAGCTGCACCGCCGCGCGGGCGTAGAGCCCCAGCAGCTGGGCGTTGTCGTAGAGCATCTTTTCAAAGTGCGGGATCTTCCACTGCGGATCCACGCAATAGCGGGCAAAGCCGCCGCCCACGTGGTCCGCCAGCGCGCTGCAGGCCATGATGCCCAGGGTCTCAGATGCCAGTGTGGTGGCCTCCGCCGAGTCGGTTCCCTGCCCCAGTGAAGCCCGCAACAGGAAGTCCAGCACGGAACTCGGCGGGAACTTGGGTGCGGGAGAAAAGCCGCCGGTGGGATCCTTCAGCGCCACCAGCCGGCGCACAGCCGTGCCGATCACCGGTGCCAGCACCGATCCCGTGCTGGCGGTGGGCAGCGGCAGCGCCCGGGAAAACATCTTGGCCTGCCCGCCGGCAACGGAACCCAGGTGGTCGGCCAGCGTCGCTGCCTGCAGTTCCAGGGCGTCGCGGCGGTTGTCCCAGGCATCGGTGACGGCTTCGAGCACCTGGGCGAAGGACGGCATGCCCGGCCGGGGAAGGGGCGGAAAATAGGTTCCGGCATGGATGGCACGGCCGTCGGGAAGCGTGAATACGCTCATGGGCCAGCCGCCGGCACCGGTGAGAGTTTGGGTAGCGGCCATGTAGGCGCCGTCGACGGCCGGGTGTTCCTCGCGGTCGACCTTGATCGGCACGAAGTGCTCGTTGAGGTAGGCGGCGATCCCGGGGTCGTCAAAGGATTCGCGGGCCATCACGTGGCACCAGTGGCAGGCCGCGTATCCGATGGAAAGGAAGACCGGGACGTCGCGGGACGCGGCCTCCGCAAATGCCTCGTCTCCGTACGGCCACCAGTCCACCGGCTGGTGCGCGTGTTGGCGCAAGTAGGCGGAGGCGCTCGAGGCGATTCGTTGTCGCATATCTCCAGTCTCCCCCATGATGGATCTTCGAGTCGCGGTCCAGGAAACTATACGCATGCCAATCCCTTTGACCATAGAACTTGCAGGTTCCAAACTGGAGGCATGTGGAGCGTAGACATCGAGCTGATTGCCGAGTGGCTCGCTTAGCTGGACGCCGACTCGCAGGAGCAGGTCGTTGCCGCCATCCAACTTCTGGAGGATCTCGGCCCACATCTGGGCCGTCCCGTCGTGGACACCGTAGTTGATTCTCGACAGGCGAAGATGAAAGAACTACGTCCCGGCTCATCAGGCAGGTCCAAGCTTCGCGTCCTTTTCGCCTTCGACCCCAAGCGACAAGCGATCATGTTCATCGCAGGCGACAAGGCTGGGAACTGGGATCGCTGGTACAAGAAAAACATCCCCGTGGCTGACGATTTGTTCGACGACCACCTACGCTCATTGAAAGGAAAATGACCGTCATGGCCATGTCAATAAAGGACTTCCTCGCTGAGCACCGCGTAGACCGGGAGCGCGTCGAGGCACACAAAGACCGGATGCTCGCTGAGGTCCGCGCCTACCGGCTCCGTGAGCTGCGCGAGGCTGCAGGGCTGACGCAGGAGCAAGTCGCCACCCGGATTGGCGTCTCTCAGCGGCAGGTTTCCAAAATCGAACACGGAAATTTGGAGAACTCCAAGGTGGGCACCATTCGCGGCTAACTGGAAGCCGTCGGGGGCAACCTCACCATCGAGTACGTGACCGGCGACGCTCACTTCCAGATCGCATGACGGCAACTCCAGCCTTCAATTCATGAACTGGGGACTCGCGGCGGACATGGCAACGACGCTCGGTGTGATCGTCGCCCTCGCCGGTGTTATCGTCACGGTCGTGTTCGGCGTGCGTGCTGAGCGCACTTCCGCTACACGATCCGAACGCGCAGCCGCCCTGAGCGATGAGAACGCCCGCCGTGCCGTCGCAGCCTTGGAATAGCTCGCCTCGCAAGCGCCCACTGTTGCTGTCACTTTTCCCCAAAAGGTCTTTTGGGAGCTGAGCACATCGATCCGGGGACACCTAGCTACTCCGAAATTTCGGAGAGAAGACTGCTGGCCGAGTTGAAGTTGCTTCCGCTCCGGGCGCGAACATGGTCTTCCGCAAACCCGAGGTCGTCGACCTCGGCCCCGGTGAAGCCCTCACTTTTCTGGCAGCCCGGTCGTTTGCCACCTCGGACAGCACCAAGACCGTGACTTGGACCGAGGACCGCGACGACAACCGTAAGACTTGGCGCTATCCGCTTCCGCTCCATCCGTCAAGACGCACGTAGATGTTCTCCAGTGTTGGGAGGTGGCCCGGGGATACCAGGACATCCGGGAGGGTGATGTCCTCCGAGAGGGCGGCACCAGCATGACAGGCAATGCAAATGCGAACACCAAGTCCTCAGCCCGCAAACCCTGCTAATGCCCAAACCAGTCCGAGCAGAGTTCAGTCCCCTTGGGTTCAGAGGACGCAGGCGAAATGTTCGATAAGCCATACCTGCACTTGAGCGTCATACCGTGTAGTGCGCGTGTTGGCGCAAGTAGGCGGAGGCGCTCGAGGCGATTCGTTGTCCCATGTTCGCACCATATTCCAAGGACCGTAGCATCCGCTGACTGCCTCCACGGGACCACGGGCCGTCGAGTGGCCGATGGAAGCAGGGCCCCGGCCGGAGCCCATGGGGCGAGACCGAGGGAGAGATTCGGGACACGCCAGTGGCCGGGATCCGCTGGTACCGTTCAACCAGAACCGTTCGCCGAGAGAATCGGGCCCAAGCCATGCTTCCCCAAGTCATTCCGATGCTTCCGTGCACAGACATAGACCGGATCGCCGAGTTCTTCGTTGCCCTTGGCTTCAAGGTCACGTATCGACAGACCAAGCCAAATCCGTACGTCGCGCTGGAGGGCCACGGATTCCCGCTGCACTACTACGGGTTGGAGGGTCATCGCGCCGAGGACTCGCACAGCACGTGCGGGGTCGTGGTTGCGGACACCGAGCCCTTGTTCGAGGCCTTCGCCGCAGGTCTGCGGGCCAGCTACGGCAAGCTGCCAGTGGCTGGCCATCCGCGCATCACCCGCCCGCGGCCTCGCAAGAACGCCGGCGGGCTGTCCGGGTTCAGCCTGATCGACCCGGCCGGAAACTGGATACGGATCATGCGCGCCGGATCGGCAGAGCCGGAAGGGGAAACGTCCCGGCTGCGCCGGAGCCTGCTCGATGCCATCGTGCTCGCCGACAGCCATGGCGACGCGGCCCAGGCCGCGAAGATCCTGGCCGGCGCGGTGCGCCGAGCCGAGCCGGCGGATCCCGCGATGGCCGAGGCCAAGGAATTTCTGGACGAGCTCAGGCTGCGCCTGCAGTAGCCGGGAAGCGGTCGGCCGAGAACCAGCCGCAGGGTTCAGCTGTCCCGGCCCCGCAACGCCGCATACCCGGCACCGAGGAACACCAGCGTCCAGGCTGCCAGCACGGCAACCGCGGTGCCCGGGCCATAGGGCTGCTCCGCCGCAGTGCCCAGAACGGCCGCGGCATTGGCCGACAGGTAGCTGGCGGCTTCCTGCACCGCGTCCACGGTGAACAGGGGCAGGATCTGCGGCAGCCCGAAGGGCAGCACGAACGCCGCGGTCACGGCCCCGGCGTTGCACGCACGGCAACGGCCCCCGCGGAGCGATCTCCACGGGGGCCGTATCTGATGCAGGTGAGCGTCTAGCGCGCGGGCGTGTCCCCGGGCTCGTCGGGCTGGATTTCCTTGCCCTTTTCCACCAGCGCCTGCTGGCGGGCTTCGGCCTCGCCCTGGTAGCGGACTCGGCGGATGCGTCGGGTCATGTCACGGATCAGGAAGATGGTCACAATGACGACCGCTGCGGTGGCCACAAAGCCCGCGAATCCCGGGCCAATGCTCTGTGCTGCGTCGCCGACGGGCGCGCCGGGAACCGGGGAAGGACTAACGGAGGCTGCGTAAAGCAGGAACGAATACACGCGCGTGACTCTTTCTGAAAAAGTTGGCGGCCGGATTCACCGGCACGTTACCTATCTTAGACCGGCAAACAGGTCGGTCTCTGGGAGTGTGGTGGGAACAGAGGATTCGATCAGGGTGAAGTCCTCCCATGGCCACGCCTCGGCGTAGATCGCCTCGGGCACCGCAAAGAAGAATCCGGTCGGATCGATCTGGGTCCGGTGGGCCAGCAGCGCCCGGTCGCGGTGCTTGAAGAAGTCGGCGCAGTGGACCTGTGTGGTGGTTTCGTGCGGTGAGACCCACCCGAAGAGCTGGCGGTCCGGGTTTTCCTCCCAAGCGGCAATGCGCTCTGCATAGGGCGACTCGATGCCGGCTTCAACCATGGCGTAGTGCAGTGTCTTGAAACGCTCGGGGGCAAAGGCGCGGTCGTAGTAGAGCTTGGAGGTTTCCCAGGGCTCGCCAAGTTCCGGGGAGCTGGTGGCCTTGGCCGCTTCCGCAAAGGCGTGCACGGCAATCTTGTGCGCCTGGATGTGGTCCGGGTGCGGGTAGCCACCGTTTTCGTCGTACGCGATGATCACGTGCGGCTTGAATTCACGGATCAACTTGATCAGCGGGGCCGCCGCCCGGTCCACCGGCTGCAGGGCGAAGGCACCAAAGGGAAGCTCCGGCAGGGGGTCGCCCTCGGGCAGGCCCGAATCAACGAAGCCCAGCCAGCGGTGCTCGATGCCCAGCACCGCGGCGGCCTCGGCCATTTCCGTGCGCCGCACCCCTGCAAGGTCACGGTGTGCGTGGGCTAGTTCGCCAACGGCCGCGTTGAGGATGTCTCCGCGTTCGCCGCCGGTGCAGGTCGCCACCATCACGGAAGCGCCGGCCGCAATGTATGCGGCCATCGTGGCCGAACCCTTTGAGGATTCGTCGTCGGGGTGTGCATGGACTGCCAGCAAACGCAGGCCCGTTGAATCAGCGATGTGCTCCACGTTTCGTTCTTCCACCTAGGTAACTCCAACTTCTCATGCTCGGTGAAGGGTTCCCCTTGCCAAGGCTTAGACTGGTAGGGATGATTTCCCGGCCGCGACGCCCAAGAATCGAAAGAGGCGCCAATGTCCAGCTTAACTAATAGGTACGGTTCGCCCAAGCGGGGCCTGACCAAAAGAACCCGTACGACGCTGATCATCGGTTCCCTGGGCGTTGGCATGCTTGCCGCACTCTACCTGGCCACGGCAAGCCATTCGAGCGTCGAATTCAAGGACAACTCCTTCGAGGTCCTCTCCCCCACGATGGCCACCGCTACCGTTGACATCTCCAAGGACGCGGGCGCAACCGTGCAGTGCGAGGTGCGGGCGATGAGCGAGTCCTACGCCATTGTCGGCTGGAAGACGCTGGTCGTGGGACCCACCGAGGGCAAGGGCCTGACGACCACGCGCTACGAGGTTGAACTGCGCACCGAATCCCTGGCGACCACCGCTGGGATCGAGGAATGCCGGGTCATCAAGGACGCATAGTTCCCACATGGCCACCGTGTCCCGGACATTGTGAAGTGACCGAGACTCGCCGATACGCCAAAAGCTCAAACCTTGGGCAATTAGCCAAATGACGGCTAATATCTTTCTAATACGTTAATGCCCCGCTACAGAACGTGACGGACAAAGTTCTTCACCCACTGTGCGGGGTCTTTGCTTGCAAGATGTTCGTCGCATCATCGGGCGGGACCATCTCGGCATGTTGTTCCCCCAGGGAGTAGCGGCCCTGATTACACAAGGAGTACCACGTGACTACTACGAATCACGAACCAGTTGTTTGGCTGACCCAAGAGGCGTTTGACCGTCTGACCGTCGAGCTTGAGCATCTCTCCGGCCCGGGCCGCGCCGAAATCGTTGACCGCATTGAACAGGCACGTTCCGAGGGCGACCTCAAGGAGAACGGCGGCTACCACGCGGCCAAGGAAGAGCAGGGCAAGGCCGAGGCACGCATCTCGTACCTCAAGGACCTGCTGCGTCGTGCCCACGTGGGCGAGGCACCTGCCGATGACGGAATCGTTGAGCCGGGCATGCTGGTTCAGGCCATCATCGCCGGCGACAAGACCACCTTCCTCTTTGGCAGCCGCGAGGTCGCGGGGGACACCGACCTGGAGGTCTACTCCGAGCGGTCCCCGATTGGTGCAGCTGTCCACGGAGCCAAGTCCGGTGACACGCTCACCTATTCCGCACCAAACGGCAAGGAAATCACCGTCGAGATCGTTTCCTGCAAGCCGTACAGCGCATAATTTTTTCACCCACGCCCCGGCGTGATCGGTGGCCCGGTGGCCGCCAATGCTTCACCCACATGGATGTCTTGCCCCGCTTGGGGGCGATCGCCCGGAGGGTTGCCGCATTGGCGGCCATCGGTCTTTGGCCCCCGGGGTCGCACCCGTGCCACCACAAGGCAACGCCCCCTGGTGGGGGGGGCCGCCCCCGGGGGGGGGGGGGCCGGGGG
>NZ_JBKKAP010000175.1:0-11443 GCF_046714615.1 Paeniglutamicibacter sp. | reverse complement strand
CCCCACCCAAATACCGGGGCCCCGTAAACCGCATCGCGGGGGGCCGCCGCGCCAAACCCCCCACCGCCCCACGGCATTGCATACAGTGCATTTAAACGGGCACATCATCAACTTGAATAAACCTGGGCTGTACCATCGGGAAGCGGTGGATGGAAGGAGAAGCACGCATGTTGAATCAAGGACTGGGAAGCTGGATCCACAGACGCCGAATCAAATCCCATGGGCGCGTCGCACTTATCAACGGTGCGCAATCCGTGAGTTACGAGCAGCTGGCCGAGCGGATCGATCGGCTGGCCAATGCCCTCGGAGATGCAGGGATCAAGCCGGGCGACCGAGTCGCCTATCTGGGGAACAACCACCCCGCGTTCCTTGAGACTCTCTTTGCCTGCGGCAGCATCGGGGCGATCTTCGTTCCCATCAACACCCGACTTGCACCGGGTGAGGTGGCCTTCGCGCTGGAAGACTCCGGAACGAGTCTGCTCATCAATGCCAGGCAGTCCGAAGGGCTTGCCGTGGCGGCGATCGAAAAGACACCAGTCTCCGCTCGGTGGGTGGTCGAAGACGAAGCCGCAACGGTGGGGACCTATGAGACCGCGATCCGCCAGGCCACCGCAGACCACCAGGAGCTCTCAGTTGGCCTTGATGACGCGGCCATCATCCTCTATACCTCCGGGACCACCGGAAACCCGAAGGGCGCCATCCTGACCCATGGCAACCTCACCTGGAATTCGTTGAACGTGCTGGTTGACTACGACGTCACCAGCGCCCAGGTCGCCTTGATGATTGCACCGATGTTCCACGTCGCGTCGCTGGGCATGGGGGCACTGCCAACCCTGCTCAAGGGCGGCACGCTGGTGCTCCAGGACCGGTTCGAGCCCGCGGGAGTACTGGCCGCCATCGAACAATACGGTGTCACGGCGCTTTCGGGTGTGCCCACCACCTACCAAATGCTCGCCGAGCACCCGAACTGGGAGGCAACCGATATTTCCTCGATACGGATGCTCACCTGTGGAGGGTCGGCGGTCCCCGCGCGGGTCATGGACGCCTACGAACAACGCGGACTCTCCTTCTCCGGCGGCTACGGCATGACCGAAACCTCCCCGGGGGCGACTTCCCTGCAACCCGAGTACTCGCGGGAGAAGGCTGGCTCGGCCGGACTGCCCCATTTCTTTACCGGAATCCGCATCGTCGACGCGGGCGGGGAAGACGTGCCGGCAAACGACGTCGGGGAGATCCTGATCCAAGGTCCGAACGTCATCCCGGGATACTGGGAGCGGCAGGACGCCACGGCCGGGTCCTTCCAGGACGGGGACTGGTTCAAGTCAGGTGACATCGGGTACGTGGATGACCAGGGTTTCCTCTACATTGCCGACCGGCTCAAGGACATGATCATTTCGGGCGGGGAAAACATCTACCCGGCACAGGTGGAACAAGCGATCATGGAACTGCCCGCCGTGGCCTCGGTAGCCGTGATTGGCGTACCCGACGACAAATGGGGCGAGGCCGTCCATGCGGTGATCGTGCCAACTTCTGGACAGCGCATCACCCGGGATGACATCGCTGCCCACTTGGATGGAAAGTTGGCTCGCTACAAGATCCCGCGAACCATTGAAGTCGTGGATGACTTGCCACGCACCGCTAGCGGAAAGATCCGCAAGACCGACCTGCGCGAGAACCACCGCAAGGGTGCCTTGGCATAGCCCTGGGTATTTGGCATCCAGCGGTAGACCACGAGATTGTGGAAGAAGCGGGAGCCCAAGGACCAGGAACCGAGTCTGCTGTGTAATCGAGCCTCCGGACCGCAAATTGGCGGACGCCACCGTAAAGACAACGGTTGCGTCCGCCAATTTGCGCATCGGAGACCTACCGGCTCAGGCTACTTTGCGAATGCCCTGCAAGTGGTGCTGACACCTCTGACCACGGGGTAGCTCGCGGTGAACTTTCGTTGCCAACAGCTGGGCATCCTTGACCATGCCACCGCCGGATGGGCAGGGGAGTGCATTCCGGAATAAGTGAAGTGGACAGGCATTGCCCTCCTTTGCCGAATTCCGCGGCTCCGAGCGGGTGTCATGGTTTCGACGGCTTTCGTGTACCCGGCGATCCGTGAATGGAACGCGGGTTCGCATCGGCTTCCATGGTGTTGCCGTAGGAGATGGGCCGACCGCTCTCGCACGTGACGTCATGATCAAGGGTTTCAAACGCACATAATGTACAACTATTGATTTTTTCAATGATTGTGCTTAGAGTGTGTTGTGTGGCAGGGGTCACAGAATTTGGGGTTGGGGCAAGGAAGCTCTGGGCCATCGATTTTCAACAAGGAGAATTCATGAAGAAGCGTCTGTCAACGATCATCGCAGGGGCATCTATTGCGGCATTCGCGCTGACCGGCTGCGGTCAGGGATCGCCTTCCGGCTCGGCCGCTGCCGAGACAAGCGCTGCCGCTTCCTCCGGAGCCGGCACCTTGACCAAGATCACCGTTGGTGGCCTGCCTATTGCTCCGACCGTTGCGGTGCAGTACGGCCTCGACAAGGGCATCTTTGAAAAGCACGGCTTGGATTTGGAGTTGAGCACCGGCTCCGCCGGGGCAGCAATGCTCCCGGCGGTCTCCACGGGGGACTTGAACTTCGCGATTGGAAACCCGCTCTCGGTGCTCACCGCCGTGGACAAGGGACTGGACATGAAGATCGTCTCCGGATTCTCGGGCTCCAACGCCACGGGCGATGACATCAATGGAGTGGTCGTGCGCGCCGATTCTGGCCTCAACACCTTTGGCGACCTGGCCGGCAAGACCACCTCCGTGAACGCGCTCAAGACCCAAGGTGATTTGACCATTCTTGAATCTGCGGCCATCGACGGAGGCAACGCGGACGACTTGAAGTTCAGCGAGATGCCGTTCCCCGATATGGAAGCCCAGCTCGATCGCGGGAACATGGATGCCATCTGGCTGCCCGAACCGTTCCTGTCCAAGGCCCTGGCCAACTCGGACAATAAACTGCTTGGTTACCCAAACCAGAAGGCCATTCCCGGACTGCCGACCATGGTGACCTTTACCAGTGGAAAGTTTGCCCAGGAGAATCCCGAAATCGTTGCAGATTTCAAGGAAGCCATGACCGAAACCCTCGCCGAGGCCCAAGCCGACCAGGCAGGAGCCAAGGCCTTGCTCCCGACATTCATGAAGATGGATATTGCGGTCGCCGAGAAGTTGAAGATGGAACCTTGGGACGGAGCCGTGCCGACCGACCAGCTGAACAAGCTTGCCGAACTCGCCGCAAAGCGTGCCTTCCTGTCCAAGGCACCGGACGTCGCTGCCTTGACGGTCAAGTAATTCCCCTCTGAGGAATTGGCCGGTGTGCGTATGGAAGATATCCGGCGCACCGGAGCCTCACGCTCGGCCCAACTGCTACTCGCACCAACCGGGCAGGACCGCGCCTGCCCCCCCACACCATCGAAGGATGATGAAAATCATGAACAATAAACTCACACTCGCAGTGGCCGCATTGGGAATCCTGGCATTGAGTGCCTGCGGCTCGGGCTCACCCAGCGGCGGAGCGGCTGACACGTCCGCCGCGGCCAGCGGTGCAGCACTTGAAAAGGTCACGGTCGGTGTCATCCCGATCGTGGACACCGCGCCGATCTTCTTGGGGGATTCAAAGGGATTCTTCGCCGACGAGGGGCTGGACCTGGACATCCAGACGGCTACCGGTGGTTCGGCTATTGTGCCCGGGATTCAGTCCGGAAGCTACGACTTTGCCTTCTCCAACTTCGTCTCGCTCATGGTGGCCAACGACAAGGGCCTGAGCATGAAAGTCGTCGCCAACGGCGTCACCACCTCCGGGAACAAGGATGGGGACTTCGGTGCCGTGGTGGTCAAGAAGGATTCACCGATCAAGACACCCAAGGACCTGGCCGGCAAGAAGGTCTCGGTCAACAACCTCTCCAACATCGGGGACATCACTGTTTCCCAGGTCGTCAAGGACGGCGGTGGGGACCCGAGCACCGTCGACTTCGTTGAGGTTCCGTTCCCGGATGCCCCGGCGGCCCTGGAAAACGGAATCGTGGATGCTGCCTGGATCCTTGACCCCTTCCTGGTTCAGGCCAAGGGCGACGGTGCGCGGGTCGTGAGCAACAACTTCGCCGACTTCGATCCCGAGCTGGATGTCGCCGGCTACTTCGCCTCATCGGCCAAGGTCGCCTCCGAACCCGAACAGACAGCCAAATTCCAGCGCGCCATGAACAAGTCGCTGGAATACGCCCAGGACAACCCGCAGGAAGTCCGTGACATCGTGGGCACCTACACCAAGATCGACGAGGAAACCCGTGGCAAGCTCGTGCTGCCGCGCTACCGCGTGGATATCAATAAGGAAGCCGCGCAGAAGCTCGGCGACGCAGCCCAGGAGTTCGGCGCCATCACCAAGCCCGTTGATCTGGAAGCCTTGTTGCCGTGATGACGCAGGTAGCCGAACCAGTCACTCGTGCTTCGGTGAAGGCCAAGGCCGGGCGTTCGGCATCCAAGGGGTTGCCGAAGTGGGCGTTGGGCCTGATCGGCATCCTGGTGTTCCTGGGTTTGTGGGAGTTGATGCCGGCCCTGGGCGTGGTGCAGGCACGGTATTTGCCTCCCGCCTCCGAGGTCATCGCGGCCCTGGCCACGGATCTGGGTTTGACGGCGTTCTGGGTGGCCGTGGGTGACACCATGCTCGCCTGGGCCATCGGCCTGGCGATCGCCGTGGCCGCGGCACTGGTGTTGGGCCTGGTCATCGGGATGTCACCGTTCCTGCGCCGCTTCACGAACTCGACCATCGAGTTCCTGCGCCCGATCCCATCGGTCGCGTTGATTCCGCTGGCGGTGCTGCTCTTTGGCATCAAGATCGAATCCTCGCTGCTGCTGATCGTCTACGCCTGCTTCTGGCAGGTGCTGATCCAGGTGCTCTACGGGGTGGCGGACGTGGACAACGTGGCGATGCAGACGGCCCGCTCCTACGGGTTCTCCTATGCGCAGCGGGTGCGGGACGTCGTGTTCCCCACGATGCTGCCGTACCTGATGACAGGTATCCGGTTGGCCGCCTCGGTGGCGCTGATCCTGGCGATCACCGCGGAACTGCTCATTGGTTCCCCGGGGTTGGGCAAGGAGATTGCCCTCGCCCAGTCCGGCGGCGCCATTTCCGGGATGTACGCGTTGATCCTGGCGACCGGGTTCCTCGGTGTCGGTATCAACGCGGTGACGCGTGTGGTGGAGAAGCGGGTCCTGTCCTGGCACCCGTCCGTTCGTGGGGAGGCCACGGTATGAAAACGCTGAAATCTTGTGGCTACCTGCTGGGGTTGCCGGTCATCCTGTTGGCCTGGTGGTGGCTGGCCACCTCGGGCGCCCCGAACTTCTTCATTCCCACGCCCGCCAAGCTGCTGACGACGTTCGTCGAGACCTGGTTCGGGGAACGACTGCTCACCGACGTGTTGCCGAGCATCATGCGCCTGGTGATCGGCGTGCTGGCAGCCATCGTGCTGGGCATCGTGCTGGGACTGGCCGTGGGTCTGAACCGCACCATGCGCGCGGTGACCGAGCCCGTCTTCGAGTTCTTCCGGGCCCTGCCGCCGCCGGTCTTGGTGCCGGTGTTGATGCTGCTGGTGGGCATCAACGACGGGATGAAGATCGCTGTCATCATTTCCGGTTGCATCTGGCCGGTGCTGCTGAACACCATCGAGGGCGTGCGTTCCATCGATCCGGTGCAGAACGAGACTTCCCGTTCCTACGGCATCACCGGGTTCTCCCGGATCCGATACCAGATCCTGCCCTCGGCAACCCCGACCATCATGGCCGGGGTCCGCCAGGCGCTGTCCATCGGGTTGATCCTGATGGTCATCTCCGAAATGTTTGCCTCGTCCTCCGGACTGGGCTTCACCATCGTGCAGTTCCAGCGTTCCTTCGCGGTCCCCGAAATGTGGTCCGGCATCGTGGTCCTGGGCCTGATCGGCGTCGTCCTGTCCTTTATCTTCCAATGGGTCCAACGGCGCGTGCTGCGCTGGTACCACGGCCTGAAAGAGGTTGAAAATGCTGTCTAACAACCCCACGTCCCACAAAGGCGGGCGTACCCTGCCCGAGGGCGAGGCGCTGCTCTCGGTGCGGAACCTGAAAAAGGTCTATCACACGGATGCCGGGGACATCGAGGCGGTCCGCAACCTGACCTTCGACCTGGGCCGCGGCGAGCTGGTGTGCCTGGTCGGACCCTCGGGCTCGGGCAAGACGACACTGCTCAAGTGCATCGCCGGGCTTTTGGGCTCCACCGAGGGCGAGGTGCGCCTGGACGGGCAGAAGATCACCGGGCCGCCGAAGAAGATGGCGGTCGTGTTCCAGGAATACGGGCGCTCCCTGTTCCCGTGGCTGCGGGTGGCCGAGAACGTCGAGCTGCCGTTGAAGAATGCGGGCGTTCCCAAGGAGGAGCGCAAGCGCCTGGTGGCCGATGCGCTGGAGGCCGTGGGCCTGGCACATGTTCCCAAGTCCTACCCGTGGCAGCTTTCGGGCGGCATGCAGCAGCGCGTGGCGATCGCCCGCGCCGTGGCGTACCAGCCCGAGGTGCTGCTGATGGACGAGCCGTTTGCCGCGGTCGACGCACAGACCCGCGCGGACCTTGAGGACCTGATCCGCAGCGTCTGGAAGAAGCTCGGCGTCACCGTCCTGTTCGTCACCCACGACATCGACGAATCCATCTACCTGGGGGAGCGGGTGATCATCCTGTCCTCCTCTCCGACGATCGTGCAGGAAGACATCGTGATCGACCTTCCGGCCGAACGCGACCAGCTCGAGACCCGCTCGTTGCCGCGATTCACCGAGTTGCGTCACCACGTCTACGCGGAGATCCAGAAGGCGAAGCAGGGCCACCGCCCCGAGGAAGCCATCACCATGGTCGCCAAATAGCAAGAGGCTAAGATCCCTGCTGGACACTGCTTGTTCGCCAGCCTCACGTGAGTGGGGTTGGCGAACGGGCGGTGTCTTTTGTCTTAACCGCGAAGAACGCTCGGGCCGCCGAAACCGACGTCAGCCGTTGAGCCGATCGACGAGCTTAAGTCCGCGCTTGGCCCAGGCGATTTCGGCCTCGGCCCGGGACATGAGTCCCTCATAGGTGAAGAGCTTGTAGGCGCGGGTCTTTTCTTGGTCGGCCTCTGAGGTGTGGGCCAGGCGGCGATTGAGCATGGTGCTGGTGCCGTCCTCGATTTCCCGCACCGTCTCCCGCCATTGATCGAGCAGGCCGGCGTGGTGCTCGATGTGTGCCCGCAGCTGTTCGCGGGCGGCTTCGGGTTCGGCCCATTCCAGGTAGGCGGCCTTCAGGTGGGCGGGATCGCGGGTGCGCGCATATTCCAGCGGGGTGTTCATCCAGGACCTAAACGCCTCCCGGCCAGCGGCAGTGACGTGATACTGGCGCTTCGTGCCGCGAGGCCCCCAGGGGATGTCCTCGCCCTCGAGCAACCCGTCGGCTTCCATGCGCTTGAGTGCTGGATAGATCTGCGAATCGGGGGCATGCCAGACATGGCCGACCGAGGACTCGAATTGCTTGTGCAGGTCGTATCCGGTCATGGGCTCGACGACGAGCAGGGCGAGCAGTGCGTTGGGAAGACTCATAACAACTTTCCGATACCTGGGTGTTGCAAATCACTATATCGGTAGTTAGTCTATGGGAAGCGAAACTAACTATCTCGATAGGTAGTCATCTGCCGCATCGAAAGGAAATCCCCATGACCGTCGTCTCCGCCACCAGCTCCACCACCAACAAGGTCCTGCCCCACCCGCTGAATGCCTGGTACGTGGCCGGCTGGGATCACGAGGTCACCCGCAAGCCGATGTCCCGCCGCATTGCCAACCGCCCGGTGGCTCTCTACCGCGCCGAGGACGGCAAGGTCGTGGCGCTGGCCGATGCCTGCTGGCACCGTCTGGCCCCGCTGTCGAAGGGCAAGACCGTGGGCAAGGACGGGATCCAGTGCCCGTACCACGGCATCGTCTACAACTCCGCCGGCCGCTGCGTCTCCATGCCCGCCCAGGAAACCATCAATCCCTCGGCCACCGTCCCTTCCTTCCCTATCGTGGAGCGCTACCGCTACGTGTGGATCTGGATGGGCGATCCTACGATGGCCGACCCGGACCTGGTCCCTGACATGCACCAAATGACTTCCGACGAATGGGCGGGCGACGGGCTGACCATCCATGCGGCCTGCAACTACCAGCTGGTGCTGGACAACCTCATGGACCTGACCCACGAGGAGTTCGTCCACTCCTCCACGATCGGCCAGGAAGAGCTCAGCGAGTCCGACTTCGTCACGGTCCGTGAGGGCAACAAGGTGACCGTCACGCGCTGGATGCACAACATCGATGCCCCGCCGTTCTGGCTGAAGAACATGCGCGACAAGTTCCCCGGATTCGAGGGCAAGGTCGACCGCTGGCAGATCATCAACTTCGAGGCACCCTCCACCATCAGCATCGACGTGGGGGTGGCCAAGGCCGGCACCGGCGCGCCCGAGGGCGACCGCAGCCAGGGCGTCAACGGCTTCGTCATGAACACCATCACCCCGGAGACCGACCGGTCCTCCCACTACTTCTGGGCCTTCATGCGCAACTACTGCCTGGACAGCCAGCTGATCACCACCCAGCTGCGCGACGGCGTGCACGGGGTCTTCGGCGAGGACGAGGAAATGCTCATGGCCCAGCAGGCAGCCATCGACGCGAACCCCGACTACGAGTTCTACAACCTGAATATCGACGCCGGCGGCATGTGGGTGCGCCGCATCCTCGAATCCATGCTGGCAGCCGAAGGGCGCCTGGTCGCCTCCGCCTAACGGCGCGACAGACCTGACACGGACGGAAAACGGACAAAAACCATGGCTGCAACAAACATCGAAACCTGGCAATCGGCAACCGTCATCGAGACCATTCCCGTGGCCGACGGCATCGCACGCATCGTGCTCGAGCCCTCCCTGCCGATCAAGGCCGAACCGGGATCGCACATTGACCTCATGGTCGAGATCAACGGGGAGCCGACCAAGCGCTCCTACTCGGTGGTCGAATGCGCCGCTGACGGAACCAGGCTGGTGATCAGCGTGATGAAGGCACCGCTTTCGCGCGGCGGCTCGATCTTCATGCACGGGCTCGTGGCGGGACAGCGGCTGGAAATCACCCAGCCCCTGCAGAACTTCCCGCTCCGGGTCGGCGCGCAGCGCTACATCCTGCTCGCCGGCGGCATTGGCATCACCGCCATCGCCAACATGGCCGCGGTGCTCAAGCGGCTGAAGACCGACTACACGCTGGTGTATGTCGGACGCAGCCGCGGCGCGATGGCCTACCTGGGGGAGCTGGCCGAACTGCACGGAGACCGGCTTCAGGTCCACGTCGATGACGAGGGAAGCTCGCTCAAGGTCCCCGAGATGGTGGGGCGTGCGGATGCCGGCACCGAGCTGTACATGTGCGGGCCCATCCGCCTGATGGATGCGGTGCGCCGCACCTGGGTCGAGCGCGAACTGGACCTGCCCAACCTGCGCTACGAGACCTTCGGGAACAGCGGCTGGTACGACCCCGAGGAATTCATCGTCAGGATCCCCAAGCTCGACCTCGAGGTCAAGGTCCCGCAGGGTCGATCCATGCTCGAGGCCCTCGAGGACGCCGGGGCGGAGATGATGTTCGACTGCCGCAAGGGCGAATGCGGACTTTGCGAGGTGCGCATCGTTGAGCTCTCCGGGACCATCGACCACCGCGACGTGTTCTACTCCGAGCGCCAGCAACGGCTCTCCACCAAGATGAACTGCTGCGTCTCGCGCGCCGTCACCTCCGCCACCGGCGCCCGGTCCGACGCCGCCCACGCCGGCCCTGCAATCATCACCATCGAACCGAACTAGACACCGCCCCGAGCGACGCTTCGCCTCCAAGGCTCCCATCCGAAGCCTGGGAGGGCGATTTGTCGTGCCCAAAACACGGAAGAAAACCACCATGAACATCAGAGAACGCATCGACGCCTCGCCCATGTCACCCTTCCAATGGGTGGTCGTTGGCGTCTGCACCTTCCTCAACGCCCTCGACGGATTCGACGTGTTGGCCATGGCCTTCACCGCCAACCGCGTATCCACCGAGTTCGGGCTCAGCGGCTCCCAACTCGGCGTGCTGCTCAGCGCCGGGCTCCTGGGCATGGCTGCAGGTTCCCTGTTCCTCGCACCCTTCGCCGATGTCCTCGGACGCCGCCCGATGTTGCTGTTCACCACCGGGCTGGCCGCTGCAGGCATGTTCCTTTCCTCCACCTCACACTCGGTGACCGAGCTGGGGTTGTGGCGAGTGGTCACCGGCCTGGGCGTCGGCGGCATCCTGGCCTGCACCAACGTCATCACCAGTGAATACTCCAACAAGCGCTGGCGCGGCATGGCTGTGAGCATCTACACCGCCGGTTACGGCGTGGGTGCGACGCTGGGCGGCATGGCCGCGGTGTCGCTGCAGGCCACCTATGGCTGGCGTGCGGTCTTCGTCTTTGGCGGCATCACCACCACCGTCGCCTTCCTCCTGCTGCTGGCGGTCGTGCCCGAATCCGTGGATTTCCTGGTCACCAAGCGGCCGCCGCATGCCGAGAAGCGGCTCGCGGCCCTGGCGGCCAGGCTTCGCCTGGGAGGCGACACCGTGCTGCTTCCCGAGCTCGACGGCCGCACTTCGAGCCGGGAGGTGAAGGGCCAGCAGCTGACGGCCCTGTTCGCCCCTGCCAACCGTCGTGCCACAGTGCTGATTTGGGTGGCCTTCTTCGCCACCATGTTCGGCTTCTACTTCGTCAACAGCTGGACTCCGAAGTTGCTCGTGACTTCGGGCATGACCGAAAGCCAGGGTGTGGTCGGCGGGCTCATGCTCACACTGGGCGGCACCTTCGGATCGTTGCTCTTTGGCGCGCTGACCACCAAGTGGCAAGCGCGCAAGGTGCTGCTGGTCTTCACGGTGCTCTCCTCGATCACCATGGTGGTCTTCATTTCGGCGGTGGGCATCCTGGCCCTCGCGTTTGCCATGGGGATCGTCGTGGGCATGCTCATCAACGGCTGCATCGCCGGCCTGTACACGTTGGCACCCGCCTCCTATGCCCCGCAAACCCGCGGCACCGGTGTCGGTTGGGCCATCGGCATCGGGCGCTTCGGTGCAATCCTCGCCCCGCTGGCCGCCGGCGCGCTGCTGGATGCGGCCTGGACCGCCGGCCAGCTGTACCTGGGTGTCGGCATCGTGGTGCTGGTGGCTGCCGCCGCCGTCGCGTTCATGCGTTCGCCGAAGTCAGATGAATCGGGTGTTGCGGCTGAGGTCGTCGTTTTCGAGAGTGTCGATGGCCGCTAAACAGTGAGCGGTTCCCTGCTCCACGGCCCTGATGCCGTTTTGCGGGAAATCGATGGGCGCCGTACAAGTGAATCGGCGATGCCCAGGACGACCCACTTTCGGCGGGTCGTCCCGGGC
>NZ_JBKKAP010000174.1:0-14609 GCF_046714615.1 Paeniglutamicibacter sp. | reverse complement strand
TCGATGATCCGCACGGCGATCTCGCCGCGGTTGGCAATGAAGATGCGCTCGGTCATGCCGCAACCTTGAGTGCGAAGAGGGTCTGGCCGAATTCGACCAGGTCGCCGTCGGCGACGAACACGGCGGCGATCTCGCCGGTGGAGCCCGCGGTGACCGAATTCATCAGTTTCATGACCCCAACGATGCACAGCACCGAGTCCGCCTCAACACTGTCGCCCAGCGCGGCGAAGCGCGGTTCGCCCGGCTTCGGCGCCCCGTAGTAGGTGCCGAGCATCGGGGAGGTGATGGCCACGTGACCGGCCGGAAGGTTGTTCGGGTCCAGGCCCGCGGCGGGGCCGGCCGGTGCGGCGACCTGGGCGGGAACCGGTGCCGCTGTCGGCGCAGTGCTCATGGCAGGTGCTGCGGCTGCGGCGGACTGTGCCGCGGGCTGCTCCTCGAAGTGGCCGCCGCGTCGCACGTGGAGGCGCAGGTCGCCCTTTTCGTAGCGGAAATCGGTGAACTCGGTCTTGTCCAGCTGTTCAATGATCGCCGCGAGTTCTTCCAGATCCAGGTTCATGCGTTGGTGCTCCTTGTTCATTGGCCGCAGACAGGCCTGTGGTGTAAGTCACGTTTTCTCGAGCCTATGCCCGGGTTTCGTCCGTCGCAATAAGTTGGTCCAAGATTCCGCTATGCGCAATTCTTGAAATGCCGAGCGCCTCCACCCGCCGACTTTCGACGATCGGCGGAGGCGCTCGAGGGAGAGGTAGTGGCGTGCCTAGGCTCCGGCCAGGATGCGGGAGACGGACTCCACCGTCTCGTCCAGATCCTGCGGGTTGACCAGCACGCCGGTGTCCAGCACTCCGCCGGAACCGCCCTGCACCAGGCGCTTGAGCGGGATTTCCATGCGCTTGCCGGTGCGCGTGCGCGGGATGCTGCGCACGAACAACACGTGGTCAGGGACGTGTCGCGGGGAAAGCTCGGTGCGCAGTGCGGTGCGGATCGAGCGCTCCAGCGCGACGGTGTCGGCGTCATCGGCGGCCTCCACCAGCAGGACCAGCTGGCCCATCGCGCCGCCCTGCTCGAAGTGCATCACCATGGCGTCGTTGACGCCGGGGTGGCCATCGAGCAGCGCATAGAACTCTGCGGTGCCCAGGCGCACGCCACCGCGGTTCAGCGTGGCGTCCGAGCGCCCGGTGATGACCCAGGTGTCGCGCTCGGTGCGCACCAGCCAGTCGCCGTGGCGCCAGACGCCCTCAAAGACGTCGAAGTAGCTGGACTTGTAGCGCTCATTATCCGGATCGTTCCAGAAGAACACGGGCATCGAGGGCATCGGCAAGGTGGTAACCAGTTCGCCGGGTTCCCCGCGCAGAGAGTTGCGTTCGTGGTCCCAGGAATCCACGGCAACACCCAACGGGCGGCAGGCCATTTCCCCGGCGTGGACCGCGGACAGGGGGCTAGCGCCCAGGAACGCGGCGCAGATGTCGGTGCCGCCGGAGGTCGGCGCCATCACCAAGTCGGGGTTGATCGAGTCGTACGCCCAGCCCGCGACGTCAGCGGCCAGCGGGGAGCCGGAGCACTGGATTTCGCGCAGGCGACTCAGGTCCCACTTCTTGCCAGGTTCCACACCCGCGTGGGCGCAGGCGGCCAGGTAGGCCGATCCGGTGCCCATGTACGTCGATTCGGTCTCGGCCATGATCGCCCACTGCGACCACTCGCCGTCAAGGGTCGGCCAATTGGGGTCCCCGTCCTGAAGAACCACGCTAGCGCCGACCAACAGCGAGGAGGCACCCATGTTCCAGACCATCCACCCGGTGGTGGAGAACCAGTAGGCCGTGTCGGCCTCGGAGATGTCGAAGTGCAGGCCCATGGCCTTGTAGTGCTCCAGCAGTAGGCCGCCGTGGGAATGCACGATGGCCTTCGGGGTGCCGGTGGTGCCGGAGGAGAAGAGCACCGTCATCGGGTGCTCGAAGGGCACCGGGTTAATGACTGCTTCGGCACGCTCGGCGGTGAAGTCGGCCCAGGATTGCGCACCCGGTGCCGCGGTTTCGGTGTCCAGGTCCTCATCGAGGTACGGCAGCAACACGGTGGGGATGCCCGGCAGCTCGGCACGGACCTTGGCAAGGTCATCGAGCTTGGAGATCCGCTTTTCGCCCCAGCGGTAGCCGTCGATGGAGATCAACAGGTTCGGTTCCAGCTGGCCGATGCGCCCCAGGACGCCCTTGACACCCATTTCCGGCGGCACGCAGCACCAGATGGCGCCCAGGCCAATGACGGCGAAGTAGGCGGCAATGGTTTGCGGGATGTTGGGCAGGTAGCCGGCGACCCGGTCCCCGGACTTGATGCCGTGGCGGATCAGGCCCTGCTGGATGCGTTCGATTTCCTCGATCAGGCGTGCGCCGGTCCAGTCGATGGAACCGTTGGTCTGGCTGCGGGACTTGACCATGGTGTCGTCCGGGCGGCGTGCGAGGGAACGCAGCACGTGCTCGGTGAAGTTGATCCGGGCGCCGGCGAACCATTGCGCCCCGGGCATGGTGCGCTCGGTGAGCACCGAGGTGTAGGGAGCGTGGCTGATGATCTCGAAGTGTTCCCAGACCTCGCCCCAGAAGTCCTCAAGGTTCTGAACCGACCAGGCCCAGGCGTCCTCGTAGTCAGCGAAGTGCCGACCGGTCTTGGCCTCGATCTTTTCCAGGAAGCGGCCCATTTGGCTGTTTGACCAGGTGTCGCGGGAGGGTGCTGGCCGCAGCAGTGCGCCGGGTTCGGTGTTCTTCATGGTTCTTCCTTCAATGGTGTTCGTGTCGTCCGAGGTTCCCGTCGACGGGCCTGCAGTGCTTTAGGAGGCGTTGGTGCCGGAATCGAGTCCGAGCAACCTCACGGCGTTGTCCTTGATGATCTTTTGGCGCGGACCGTCGCGCAGCTCCAGCTTTGCGAAGTCGGCCATCCAGCGGTCCGGCGGCAGCAACGGGAAGTCGGAGCCGAAGAGGACCTTTTCCTGGAGCATGGTGTTGGCGTACTGCACCAGGTTGGCCGGGAAGTACTTGGGCGACCAGCCGGAGAGGTCGATGTACACGTGGTTGTGGCGCACCGCCACCGCCAGGGCCTCGTCCTGCCAGGGGAAGGAAGGGTGGGCCATGATGATGCGCAGCTCGGGGAAGTCCACCGCCACGTCGTCCAGTGCCATCGGGTTGGAGTACTTCAGCCGGATCCCGCCGGAGCCCGGCATTCCGGCGCCGATGCCGCTTTGCCCGGTGTGGAAGAGGGCGGGGACGCCCAGGGACTGGATTTCCTCGTACAGCGGGTAGGCGGCGTGGTCGTTGGGGAAGAAGGACTGCAGGTTCGGGTGGAACTTGAATCCCTTGATCCCGTAGTCCTGAACGAGGATGCGGGCCTCGGTGATGGCCGCCTTGCCGCGGGCCGGGTCGATGCTGGCGAAGGGGATCAACACGTCTGCGTGCTTGGCCGCCTCCTCGGCGATGTAGCGGTTGGAGATCGGCGGGTGGCCGGTGGTGGCTTCGTGGTCAACGGTGAACACGACGGCTGCCATGTTGCGTTCGCGGTAGTGGGCTGCGACGGCCTCGATCCCCAGCGGGTCGTGGGCCGCGCCGAAGTGAGCCTGGGCGGCCTCGCGGAAATCGTCGGGCATGTCGGTGTGCCCGTGGTCGTCGGATTCGATGTGGACGTGCATGTCGATCGCGACGAGGTCCGCGACGTTGATCTTGCTCATGGTGGCGTTTTTCCTAGCCGGTGGCGGACGTGTCCGCCACCGATCGCTGGGTTGGTGGAGTTGGAAGTTGGATCAGGAAATGCTGGCGGCAGCAGGTTCCGCCGATCGTGTCTGGCGCTTGAGCGAGTAGCCCAGGGCCAGGATGCACAGTGCGGAAGCGGCCAGCGGGGCGGCGAAGAGCACGAAGATGTTCTCCGGCTTCCAGCCGCCGGTCAGCAGGTAGCCGACCAGGATCGGGGCAACGATGGAAACCATGCGGCCGAGGCCGATCATCCAGCCGACACCGGTTGCCCGGGCACGGGCGCTGTAGATCTCGGGGGAGATCGTGTAGAAGCCGGCGATGCCCGCGGTGGTGAGCATGCCCAGAAAGAGGGCGAGCACCATGGCCAGGGTGATCTGGCTGAAGAGCATGGAGAAGATGATGTAGGCGGCGGCCGATCCGAGAAGTGCGATGACCAGCAGCGGGCGTGCGCGGAAGCGGACGGCCAGGGCACTGAAGACGAAGCAGCCCAGGATGCCGCCGGCGTTGGCGATGGTGCCCGTGGTCACGCCGATCGAATTGTCGCCGGTGACGCCGGCAATGATCTTCGGGGTCCAGGTGTTGGCGAAGTAGTACGCGGCCACGAGGCAGCCGTAGCCGGCCCAGAGCATGAAGGTGCGGAAGCGGATCGGGGTGGTCAGGATTTCGCGGATGGCCGACTGCTCCTTGCCGGTGGCCGTGGAGGCCGGGAGCGCGTCCAATGTGGGACGCCCGATCTTGGCAAGGATGGTGTTTACGCGCTCGAGGGCGCCGGCGGGCCGGCGGGTGAACAGGTAGTCGAGGGATTCGGGCAGCCACAGCCAGGAAGCAACGAGCATGATGATGGTCAGCGCCGCGCCGACGGCGAAGAGGGACTGCCAGCCGAGGTTCGGGATCATCGGTCCGGCCACGATGCCGCCGATTGTGGCGCCGATGGGGTAGCCGGCGGTGTAGATGCCCATGATCGAGCCGCGGCGCTTGTCCGAGGAGTATTCGGAAACCAAGACGTTGAGGTTGGCCATCATGCCGCCGACACCCAGGCCGGTCACGATCCGGAAGACCAACAACTGTGTGGCGTCGGTGGCGAAGACCGAGGCGACCATGCCGATGCTGATGACGACGAGCGCGATCAACGTGAGGCGGCGGCGACCGATCTTGTCAGCTAGAGGGGTGAGGAAGATGGAACCGGCGGCCATGCCGAACAGGCTTGCGCTCAGCAGGAATCCTAGGGCGGCGGGCGTGATGCCCCACTCGCGGGAAAGCACCGGCGCGGCGTAGGCCATGGCGGCCACGTCGAAACCGTCGATGAGGATCAATGTCAAGGCAACGACGACCGTCATCACCTGGAAGCGGCTCATTGCCGAACTGCGTATTTCCGCGAGAGTTTCCATGGGAGCTTCCTGATTGTTGAGAACGGGTCGGGTGGAACGCCGCCCGACAATGTGAGCTTAGTCATGAATTCGAATCGCATCTATCTTTGGTGCGTAGATTCCGTCATGCGGAACCGATGATGGGTTATGAACCGGTCATGCATGCTGCCATTGGGCGTCTGGTGGCGCAAAACTGCGGGGCGTCTTGGTGAGTTGGTGGACAAGTTCGTTCCGCATGGGGGAATCCATGACTGGTATCAGAAGGATTGGACGGGCGTGCATCCCGATGCGGTCGAGGAAGGCGGCGCCGCCACCTCCGGTACCGGCGTGTCAGGCGGTGCCATGGGATGCTTGAACCATGACCAACTCCACGCCCGATGCAGCTGCGAGCGACGCCGAGTCCTGGACCGATGGCACGGCACATCCTCCAGTGGAGTCCGTTGACCGCGCGCTGCAGCTGGCGCTCATGCTCCGCTTCGGCGGCGCCCTGACCGTCACCGAGGCCGCTGCGCGACTCGGCGTGGCGGTCTCCACGGCACACCGCCTGCTGGCGGCCCTTTCCTACCGGGGGTTTGCGAGTCAAGACCGGGAGCGGCGCTATGTGGCTGGGCCTGTTCTCGCCGCCCAAGCGGTCGGGGCAATTGCCCGAAGTTCGTTGCGCGACCTGGCCCGCCCGGCGCTAGAGCAGCTCCACGCCCGGCTCCATGAAAGCGTGGGTTTCATGGTGCTGGAAATGGGTTCGGTCCGTTTCCTGGACGGCATAGATGAAATGGAGCAGAACCTGCGGGTGGTGATCCGCATCGGGGACAAACTGCCGGCGTTCGAATCGGCCGGAGGCAAGGCCATGCTGGCGCAACTGCGCAATGACGACCTGGCCGCCGTTGCATCCGCCTCGGTTGCCCCGGCGCCGCTGGACGAGCGGGCCGGGTCGGAAGGTGGATCGCTCGCAACGCTGAAGCGGCACCTGGCCGTGGTTCGCCGCAATGGCTACGGGGTGAATTTGGAGGAGACGTCGCCGGGCATCTGTGGCGTGGGTGTTGCGATCCCCACGACAGGACAGCCCCTCGGGGCCTTTACGACTGTTCTGCCCACGGCACGCTTCCATCGGGATGAGCTCAAGGGATACGTCGAGGCCCTCGTTCAGGCGGCGGAAGAGACCGGCCGTCGCATCGCGGATCTGACGCGCGCGCTCTGAGGCCGGAGTGTTCCCTGCCGGGCATTAATCCGCGGCTCGTGTGACCAAGGGAATGTTGCGTTCGACTTTCCTCTGGACGGAAAAGTTGACAAGATTCCCTGGCCCCAACCCCTATTTACATGTATTTGCATGCAATTTCTACGAGGGTGAGAACTCGACATTCCGGCAGTGGGAAAACCGGAATTGCAGTGTGATCAGCGCCGTTGACGCCCGATTCGGGCAGGCCTATTGTATGAAATGCATCAACACCGGGAGCGGAATAACTTTCCGCACAGTGAGACGCATACAAGCACGGACCGTCACCCACCGGACCACCCTGGCCCGAGAGTCCCGGCCCTCACCGTACATAAGAATGCGAACCGAAGCCGTGGGAACCACGGCGTCGTGTAGAAGGAGTCGAAATCATGTCACAGCGTGTACTCATCACCGCCGGAGCCGGCGGAATCGGGCTGGCCATCGCCAAGGCATTCGTTGCCAACGGGGCCCGCGTCCACATCGCGGACGTCAACGCCGACGCCGTCGCGGCCATCGTCGCGGAAAACGAAAACATCACCGGATCGGTGGGCGACATCAGCAAGGCCGAGGACCTCGATGTGCTCTTCAAGGACGTCGAGGAACAGCTCGGCGGACTGGACGTGCTCGTCAACAACGCCGGCATCGCCGGAGCCACCGCCCCGGCCACCGACTACCCCGTCGACACCTGGGCCGCAGTCGTGAACATCAACCTCACCGGAACCCTCATGGTCACCCAGCGCGCCATCCCACTGCTTAAGGAATCGACCGCGGGATCGATCCTCGTGATGTCCTCGCTCGCCGGCCGCTTCGGCTACCCGAACCGAATCGCCTACTCCACCACCAAGTGGGGCCTCGTCGGCTTCACCAAGACGCTCGCCCTGGAACTGGGCGAAGCTGGCATCACCGCCAACACCATTCACCCCGGTGCCGTCGACGGCCCGCGCATGGGCAGCGTGCTGGCCGGCCGCGCCGAGGCCAATGGCACAACGGTCGAGGTGGAAACCAACAAGGCGCTGGACAACCAGTCGATCCGCAAGTTCATCGACCCCAACGACATCGCCCAGCTGGCCCTCTTCCTGGCCGGCCCGCACGCCCGCACCATCTCGGGACAGATGTTCCCGATCGACGGCGACTCGAAGCACTCCTAAGCAATTCGAAAACCTAGTTGAATCGAAGACCGGACATGTCCACCACGACTAAAACCTCCGGCGGAAACCTTGCACAGGCCTCGAGCGCGGGCAACCCCCGCGCCGGCCTCTGGAAGGGCCGCATCCTTATCATCGTTGGCCTGCTCCTTTTGGGCATCGGCCTGCGCTACGCGGTCACCGGGCTCTCGCCGCTGCTGACCACCGTCACCGGCGAACTGGGCATCGGCACCGCCGGGGCGACGTTCATCGGCATGCTGCCCACGCTGAGCTTCGGCATCGGCGGCTTCCTGGCCCCGGTCATTGTGCGCAAGATCGGGCTCGAGGCAACCGCCCTGATCTCCGTGATCCTGGCCGCCGCCGGGACGCTGGTGCGTCCCTTCAGCGAGAGCCCGGCGATCTTCATGGTGCTGACGTTTGTTGCCCTGCTGGGCATGGGCTTCGGCAACGTGGCAGGCGCCCCGCTGGTCAAGAAGCACTTCCCCGACCGCCAGGCTTCCATGGTCACCGTCTTCGCCCTGCTGATGCAGGCCGGGGCAACGCTGCCGGCCATGACGGCGCTTCCGCTGGCCAATGCCGGCGGCTGGCAGTTCTCACTCGCCTCATGGGGCGTGCTCTCGCTGGTGGCCGTCCTGCCCTGGACGCTGGTGCTACTCAAGGAACGCCGCCAGAGCACCCCGACCGCAGCGCGGACCGCCAAGGCCGGCGCCGCGGACGGATCGAACCTGGGACTTGGCCGGTTGGTCGCCAGCCCCGTCGCGGTCGGCACCGCACTGTTCTACGCCATGGCGTCGCTGAACATCTACGCCATGCTGGCCTGGATGCCCACGATCATGCAACAGGGCTTCGGCCTGGACAAGGCATCGGCTGCCACCGCGTTCTCCATATACACGTTCATGACCCTGCCCATGGCGGTGATCACCCCACTGATCGCCAACAAGATGCGCAACCCGGCGATCCTCGCGGTCATCCTGTCGGCGGCCGGCCCGCTGGGCTACCTGCTGATGCTCCTGGGCATCGGCCCGCTCTGGCTCGCCGCACTGGTGGCAGGACTTGCCGCCGGCGCCTTCCCCCTGGCCATCGCGATGTTCAATTTGCGCAGCCGCACCACCGCGGGGTCCGCGGCCATGGCAGGTTTCGCCATGGGCGTCGGCTATCTCTTCGGCACCCTCGGCCCGCTGCTGGGCGGTTGGCTCTTCTCCACCACCGGCGGCTGGACCGTCCCGCTGTGGGTGTACGTGGCAACCTTCATCCCGATGGCCCTGGGCGGAATGATGATGGCCCGCACCGGACGCTACGTCGAGGACACGGCAGGTATCGCCTCGGAAGCGTAACCTCCGTCGCGCACGGCGGCACGGCCCGCCCTCAAGGAATGCGAAAGGCCCGGTCAATCGACCGGGCCTTTCGCGCGCCATATGGCGGAAGCGGTCGGGGCCATGACAACTGTCATTCCAACGCATGACATTTTGCACTTCTGCCGCAACCGCGTACCGGGCAAACTGGAAACATGAAAACCACGACCGAACATCAATCGGCATCGGCGCGGGCACCGATGCCCGGCGCCACGGCACTGGAGCTGCAGGGCGTGCACAAGTCCTTCCACACCAACGAAGGCCGGTTCGAGGCCGTCGCGGGAATCGACCTGCGCGTCGGGACAGGTGAGATCGTGGCCTTCCTGGGGCCCAACGGAGCGGGCAAGACCACCACGATCGACATGATGCTCGGACTGACCACGCCCACTTCCGGGTCGGTCTCGGTGTTCGGCAAGGCCCCGCGCGAGGCCGTCGAGGCCGGGGAGATCTCCGCGGTCCTGCAGACCGGCGGGCTGCTGCGCGATCTCACGGTGCGTGAGACCGTCACCGCGATCGCCGCGCTGCACGGGGCCAGGGAGCGGATCGACACCGTCATGGAACGCACCGACATCACTTCCCTGGCCAAGCGAAAGGTTTCGAAGTGCTCGGGAGGGGAACAACAACGGCTCAAGTTCGCCCTCGCCTTGCTGCCCGATCCGCGGCTGCTGATCCTGGATGAGCCCACCGCCGGCATGGACGTCTCTGCGCGCCGCGCCTTCTGGGCCACCATGCGCCAGGACGCGGTTGCCGGGCGCACCGTCCTGTTCGCCACCCACTACCTGGAAGAGGCCCAGGAGTTCGCCGAACGCACCGTTCTCATCGGGGCCGGACGGGTGCTGGCCGACGGGCCCACCGCGCAGCTGCGGGAAATGACCGGGGGACGCGTCGTCAGCGCCACGCTCCCGTCCGCCCGTCCCACCGCACCCGCGGTGGCTGCCCTGCAAGCCCTCGAACGCGCCACCTCAGTGCGGCTGAACGGGCACCGGGTCGCGGTCACCGGCCCCGATTCCGATGCCGCGGCACGGATGCTACTGAACGAGTTGGCGGCAACCGACCTGGAAATCACCACGCCGACCCTCGAGGCCGCCTTCATGGCGTTGACCGGAGAAGACTCATGAATCCGACCTATGTACGCATCGAACTTTTCCGCCAATCCAGGGATGTCGGGAACCTGATGTTCACGGTGCTGATGCCCGTGGTGATGTACCTGCTCTTTGGCAACATGTTCGGCGGCGGGGGAGAGCCTGCCGGAAACGGGAACGTGAGGTTCTACGTCATGGCCTCGATGGCTGCCTACGGGGCGGCGCTTGCCACGACCTCCATCGCCGGAACCGCAGCAACCGAGGCAATGCTGGGCTGGGGACGCCAGATTGCGCTGACGCCCATGAAGCCCTCGGGATTCGTGGCCTCCAAGCTCGCGGTGGCGCTCATCGTGGCCACCGGCTGTGCCGGGTTGGTGTTCGCCGTCGGTGCGGGCACCGGTGCACGGGCCGATGCGCCCTGGGTCTGGACCGCCAGCTTCCTGCTCTCGGTGCTTGGATCCGGGATCTTCGCCCTCTACGGGATGGGCATCGGCATGGCCTTCAAGTCCGAGACGGCCCTGGGGGTGGCAAGCGGCGGCATGGTGTTCTTCGCCTTCTTCGGCAACGTCTTCATGCCGCTGAGCGGGACCATGCTCGAGATCGCCCGATTCACGCCCATGTACGGGTACGCGGGGCTGGTGCGCTACCCGTTGACCGAGGGGTTCGGCGCGGGCGAGGGGGCGGGCACGGATTCGCTGGGCATGCTTGTCGCTAATCTGGTGGCATGGACTCTTCTCTTCGCGCTGTTCGCCCTCTGGGCGGTTCGCCGGTCCCGGGCACGGAGGTGAGCGGCGAGACGGGGGACCCCGACTCCTTCTGGTCCAGGTTCGGCTGGCTGCTGGCAGCTGTCTGGGTCGTCTTCCTGATCTTCCCGATCCTTTCCATCGCTGAGTCCACGCTGCCGCTGCCGGCTCGCCTGGCCGGGTATGGACTGGTGGCTGCCTTCGCCGCCGTATACCTGTGGGGGTTTTTCACCTACAGCTCGGAGCTCGGGGTCAGCGCGAGCGGCCACGGCCGGGCCTGGATCCCTTCGGTGCGCTGCTGGCAATCACGGCGTCCACCCTCCCGATCCTCGGGGCCGACGCCATCAGCTTCGGCCCGTTCCTGGTCAGTTTCGCCGCCTACCTGCTCTCGGTGCGCAGCATGTGGATCGTCAATGCCGCGGTGCTTGCCGCGGCACTGTCCGTCGCCATCCCCGCCGGGCTGGGCGACTACGTCTTCCTGCTGGGGCTGCTGGTGGTTCTCATCGTCGTCAACGCGGTGAACACGGCGTTGATCAGGCGCAGCATCGCGGCCGATGACCTGCGCCTCGACTATGCGCTGCTGGCCGAACAGGAACGGATGGCCAGGGACGTACACGACGTACTGGGGCACTCGCTCACCGCGATCGGCCTGAAGGCCGAGCTCGCCGAACGGCTGCTGGACACCGATGTCCAGGCGGCCCGCGCCGAGCTGCTGCAGATCCGCGCGCTGAACACCGAGGCCCTGGAGTCCATCCGCGCCACGGTCGGCGGGCTGCGCCGCACCACCCTTGTCCAGGAACTTGCCTCCGTGCGCGCCGCCCTGGATGACGCGCGGATCAAGACGGTGCTGACCGGCAACGCCCGGGACATCGACCCGGTGCGCTCCACCGCCCTGTCCTGGATCCTGCGCGAGGCGGCGACCAACGTGCTGCGCCACGCACACGCCACCACCTGCTGGATCCACATCGCCCCCGGGATGCTGGACATCGAGGATGACGGGGACTCGTTGGCCGGAAGCCACGAGGGACACGGCATGCGCGGGATGAGGGAGCGGGCCCGGCTTGCCGGGGCGCGTTGCGAGATCGGGGCATCCACACACGGGGGAACCAGGGTCGCGGTGAGCTGGGCATGAGCGGACCTGAACCAACGGACGCAGGCCCCATCCGGGTGCTGCTCGCCGATGACCAGGCGTTGGTGCGCGGGGCGCTCGCCGCCCTGCTGAACCTGGAACCAGACATCGAGGTCGTCGCCCAGACCGGGGACGGCACCGAGGTGGTGGCGCTCGCCGAGGAACACCGGGTGCAGGTGGCGCTGCTGGATATCCAGATGCCGGTCATGGACGGACTCGTGGCCGCGGGCCTGCTGCGGACCAGGCTGCCCGAATGCAAGGTGCTGATGGTGACGACCTTCGACCGTCCAGGCTACCTGCGTGCCGCTTTCGAGGCCGGGGCCAGCGGCTTCCTGGTCAAGGACACCCCGTCCTCCGAGCTCGCGGCAGCGGTGCGCCGCGTGCATGCGGGCGGCCGGGTGGTGGACCCGTCGCTGGCCGCCCAGTCGCTGATGCACGGCGCCAATCCGTTGACCGAGCGCGAGCGCGAGGTGCTCGCCCGGGCCCGTGCGGGAACGCCGGTGGCGCAGATCGCCGCGGCGCTGCACCTGGGCACCGGCACGGTGCGCAACCACCTGTCCAGCGCCATCGGCAAGACCGGGGCCGCCAACCGCATCGAGGCAGCGCACCTGGCCCACGAGCAAGGCTGGATCTAGGCGAATCCGCAAGGGGCGGGAACCCTGTGTGCGGGTGCGCTCTGTAGACTCGTATACATGTCGGTTTCGGAACTTTCGGTCAGCACGCAAAACTATTTGAAGGTCATCTGGGGTCTGTCCGAATGGTCGGACGACCCCGTCACCGCAACGGACATTGCCCAGAAATCCGGGCTGAAGGTTTCCTCGGTTTCCGACGCGGTGCGCAAGCTGACCGCGCAGGGACTGGTCAGCCACGCCCGCTACGGCGCCGTGGAACTGACCACACTGGGCCGCAAGTACGCCCTGGACATGGTGCGCCGGCACCGGCTGCTGGAAACCTTCCTGGTCCAGACCCTGTCCTACGACTGGGACCAGGTCCACGACGAGGCCGAAAATCTCGAGCACGCGATGAGCGACTTCATGGTCGAACGCCTCGACGCCTTCCTGGGCCACCCCGACCGCGACCCGCACGGGGACCCGATCCCGAGCGCCGCCGGGGTGCTGACCCGGCCGGACGCGGTGCTGTTGAGCACCGTGGAGCCCGGGGTGCGGGTCATCGTGGAACGGATCAACGACGAGGACCCGGCGCTGCTGCAGTACCTCAGCGCGCAGGGCGTCGTGCCGGGGGTTGGCCTGGTCATCACCGAGGCCGCCCCGTTCTCCGATGCGGTGCTGCTACGGGTCGCCGACGGCGCAGGCACCGTCAGCCTGGGCCGCCAGGCCACCGAGGCGCTGCACGTCTCGCTCGGCTAGGGGAAGCGGGGCAGGCGCCCCCACGGATTTCGAGGAACGGCCCGAACCGCTTACTATGACTGAGGCGTGCGCTGCGCCACAACCAGTGTGCGCACCCCCGCGACCCGAACCGTCGACTTGAGGACACCCCCCAATGAAACTGCTGAAATCGATCCCCCTGCTCGGTTGGATTCTCATAGCCATCGTGCTGGGCATCCTGACCGGCCCGGTGATGCCCGCCTGGCTCGGCGGAGTGTTCCTGACCTACAACTCGATCTTCTCGGGGTTCCTCGGCTTCATCGTGCCGCTGATCATCCTGGGCCTCGTCGCGCCGGCCATCGCCGAGCTCGGCAAGGGAGCCGGGAAGTGGCTGGGGATCACCGCGCTGATCGCGTACGGCTCCACGCTCTTCGCCGGATTCCTCGCCTACTTCGTCAGCCGCTGGCTGTTCACCGCGACGATGTCCGGCGGCGGACTTGAGGCCCTCGGCGAAGATGGCGGCTCGGGCTTCGAACCGTACCTGACGGTGGTCGCTGCCGCCGGCGACTCGGCAACCGAGATCGTGCTGGAGCCGATCATCGGCGTGATGAGCGCACTCGTGCTCGCCTTCGTGATCGGCATCGGCATCACCGCATTCCACAGCAAGGTCATCTTCCGCGGAACCGTCGAGTTCCGCACCATCATCGAGTCCGTGATCCGCCGCATCATCGTGCCGGCGCTGCCGCTGTTCATCTACGGCATCTTCATGGACCTCTCGGCGAGCGGCGCGGCGGTGACCGTGGTGACGAAGTTCCTGCTCGTGGCCCTGGTGTCCTTCGCCCTGACCTTCGTCGTGCTGCTGGTGCAGTTCACCGTGGCCGGCTCGATGAACGGGCAGAACCCGCTCAAGGCACTGTGGAACATGCGTGATGCCTACTTCACCGCACTGGGCACCTCCTCCTCGGCCGCGACGATTCCCGTCACGTTGGCCTCGACGAAGAAGAACGGCGTCTCCGACGCGGTGGCGGGCTTCGTGGTGCCGCTGTGCGCCACGATCCACCTCTCCGGTTCGATGGTCAAGATCACCTGCTTCTCGATCGCCGTGCTGCTGCTCACCGGCGGGGATGTCTCCTTCGGGGCGTACCTGCCCTTCATCCTGATGCTCGGCGTCATGATGATCGCCGCCCCCGGCGTTCCGGGTGGCGCGATCGCCGCCGCAGCGGGCCTGCTCGCGCAGATGCTCGGCTTCGGCGAGGTCGAGGTGGGCCTCATGTTCGCCGCGTACATCGCGCTGGACAGCTTCGGCACGGCGACCAACGTGACGGGCGACGGCGCCATCGCGATGATCATGAACAAGCTCACCCGAGGCAGGCTCGGCACGCAGGTACAGGATCCGGCGGACGAGAAGCTGGAGACCGCGGAGGGCACCCTGGCCGAACCGCACACCCTGGGCAGCTAGCCCTCACCCCGCCCGGAATACAGGTGATGCCGCAGGGGGAGCGCCCCCGCGGGCGACCAGGGGTTATATGGGGGG
>NZ_JBKKAP010000173.1:0-8780 GCF_046714615.1 Paeniglutamicibacter sp. | reverse complement strand
CTGATCCAGAATGCTTGGCGGCACAACGTCTCCGTTATTGTCGATCAACCATTGCCGGGTCGAAGAGTTCAGAAGTGGCCACCAGTTCTCAATGTTCATGGCCTCATTCTGGCAGCAGAGGGTCCGGCCGGAGAACCAGAAGAAGAGCTTTTCTGCCTCAAGTAGATGCATCCCGTGAGGGGGTTGTCCGGATAAGAGTTCGGCAGTGTTCCGTTAGAGGGTCCAGTTCCGGGGCATTGTGCCACCCAGCTCAACAGTCGCTGCGAGATTGGTGGTGCTGTCCGCAGAGGAACCTTGAGCGGAACAGATTGACACCTGCGATGTCCTGGCGTCAGGTCCACAGCAAGTGAGTCCAGCCGGTCAGAACCTGCGGGCCGGAGGCTAGGGTCCGCTGGACACGTTGCATAACTGGCATGCTATTACTATGGCCTTTTCACTCCCCGATGACACGGAAACCGGCGAGCACCTCAAACGCGGACCGCTACGAGACTTTGGTCCACGGAAGCCCGACGACTCCTACGCATCCAAGCGGCATACTTTGAGTTTTCATGATTTCCCCGTGCCGCGCCTCTTGGCATACTCTCTGCGGATCGCTGGCTTGAAGACTGGTGGACCGGGCGAAAAGGTTGAGTGGTGGGCCTCGTTCACATACAAGGGTGTTGGTGCATCGCTAGCGCACGAGAAGTTCGGCCTGCGTCTCCACCTCCCGGCCGATCTAACGGAAGACGCGAGCATAGAGCTTCTTGCTGAAATTCAGACACAGCTTCGTTCAGCGGTGCGAGCTGTTGAAAAAGTCCTTCTGGCTAGGGCACCAGAGATGCTCGGGCAGGGCCACGCCACTGTTGTGAACCAACATTTCTCTCTTGAAAGGGCTTACGCATACTTCCGCTCCCGTGCGCTTGACCCTACTTTGATTGAAGACGAGTACAAGGTCTACGGTGTGGACGAACTCCCTAAAGGACTCGCAAGCGCATCCACTTTCCAAGACGGAAAAGTGTTGATGCAGCTAAACGCCTTCCACGACATGATCGCAGCCATTACGGCATATCTCAGCAGACTTGAACACGATCTAGTGCCGGCGTTTGCATTCTCTAACTTCAATCCTGACTCGGACAATCTAACCTCGTTCATCGGGTCACGTTGGGGGGAAAAGTTCAACCGGGTACTGAACAAGGTCAGCGGCTCTCATCAATACCGCAGCCAGCTCACTGCAATCGTGGAACGATGGCGCAACCCGTACTCACACGGTGGCTTCGAAAAGGGGCATGCCGCTACGATATATCTCCATACACCGGGCATCGGAGCGGTTCCAGTCGGTCTCACGAAGGTCAGGGAAAGCCCCCTATTTTCTTTCCTGCCGGCGACTGAGTCCACGATCCAAGAGGTTTTTCACCTGTTCGACGAACTAGATGCATGGATGCAATCTCAACTGCCTGAAGCCATTCAGTGGATCACGTCAGGTCTCGATGTCCGATTCGATCCTGATTTTCGAGCACTGGTAGAAGAAGCTCTGGAGAGTGACAAATTCGAAAAACTCGTGAGCCACCTCGAGCACCGCCAGGCCATAGCCGACAACATGGACTATTAGCTTCGTTTTTGCAGCGCTTTGTGAGCGACCACCTCACAGTCCCGTAAGCCGGTGGGCTATCGGAACGCACCCATCGCTGACCTGTTGATTAAGGATTTCTGGGATTCACAGGAAAGTCGATCGTCCCGGTAGACCCGTCCGGTGATCCGACCGGTGACGGGATGCGAAACGGGACGGTTGTGCGGGTCCAATTTGAGGGAGGAGACCGCAGTGCTGGCTGGTTCTCTTGCGAGCGGATCTATTTCGATTTCAGGAGTTTCTCACCGTCTAGCCTCAGCTCCCCCCCCGTCGGGGAAACATGCCGATAGAGGGTTTGGCAGATGACGCCCAGCGAAGGGCGTTTGGAATCCTTCAACGACACCAATGGGCAAAGAATTCCTCGCTTACATCAGAAATAGCTCGGCCGATGAGATGCCACAGAACTGACTGGCGTTCGGGTGAACGAGGGGATCCAGGGTTTTCTACCGTTCTTCCGGTTCCGCCCAATCCAGGGCGGCGGCCAGCTCGTCGGCATCGGGCAGGGCTTGTTGTTCCGCGGCAGGCAGCGTCTCGTAGGTGTAGGTGGATACGGCCATGGGGGTGTTGGACTGGTTCAACGCGTATCTGACGGTGTGTTCGTTGCGGCTGCCGCAGATCAGGATGCCCACGGTGGGCGCATGGGAGGCCCGGCGCAGCTTGTCGTCCACCAGGGCAATGTAGAACTGGAGCTTGCCGGCATACTCGGGCTGGAACTTCCCCGTCTTGAGTTCCACGACCACGTAGCGCAGCTGCTCCACGTGGAAGAACAGCAGGTCGAGGTAGAAGTCGTCGCCGTCGACATCGAAATGGACCTGCCGGCCGACGAACGCGAACCCGGGGCCGAGCTCGCGCAGGGTCTCAACGATGCGGTCCATGAGGGCCTGTTCGAGGTCGCGTTCGGCGATCTCCCCGGTGAGGCCCAGGAATTCCAGGGCGTAGGGGTCCTTGGCCATTTGCTGCACCAGCTCCGAATCCGGTTTTGCCAAGTGCCGGTCGAAGTTGGATGGGGCCGCGCCGGTCCGTTCCAGCGTCTTGTTCATGATCATGTTCATCAGGACGTTCCTGGACCAGCCGTGTTCCACGGCCGCCCCGGCATACCACTCCCGGGAATCCAGAGGGAGGTTCTTGTCCAGCAGGACCCGGATGTGGCCCCACGGCAAATGTCCCACAGCCTGTGGGACATTTGGATCCCATGCCGGCCACGCCGCGGCGAACGCGCGCATGTACTGCAGGTTGCTGCGGGACAGACCGGTCATTTCCGGGAATTCCCGGCGCAGGTCCTCGGCAAGCCTGATGATGACGGCGCTTCCCCATCCCTGGCGTTCCTGTTCTGCCAGGATCCGGTTCCCGATGTTCCAGTACAGGTCGATGAGGGCTGTATTCACGATCCGTTGGGCCTGCACCCGCGCCGAGCGGACGTGGTCCTTCAGAGCGGTGAGGAATTGCGCGTAGCCCTCGGGAACGAGGGAACCTGTTGTGGACATGATGACTAGTTTATCGTCGGCTTAAACCTCACGAGAGAGCAAGACAAAGTTCCTCCTGCGATTGTTGAGATTTCAAGGGAAATATCCGAATCGTCGTACGCGCCGTTACCTGCATTGACCGAAAATGGTCCGTAAAACCAGCCTTATCACAACACGGCAACATGAGTTCATGGAATATTCTTCTTCGCGCATTCAGAGGCGGTTCTTGGAAATCTCTACAAAGTCTTCGTTGTAAGCCTTCACTGCTTGAAGCGCCCGTAGTTCATTACTTCCGAAGAGCCCCCCGCGAATAGGGGGCCAGGACGCACCTTCAATCTTGATGTCGGCTTCCAGCAAAGTAACCGGAGACTGCCTGGCATACCTTGAAGCCCAGGTTGATCGTCCAAACCAGTGGGATCGCGCGTAAGTTGTGTCGTGCCCAAGTTTCCGAGCGTTTTGTAAGACAACATCTTGGGATGTCACTCCTAACATCACTTCCGCCTTCAAGTACTCCCTGTCGTATTCTTCTCGATCAGTGAACTGATCATCGAATACTGGGGCCAACACAGCATGAAGCCAGTCAGCTACGGGGGTGTATAAATTCCCGCTGGTCTGACGCACATAGATATCTATTAGCTTCGAAAGTTCTCCATCGGTCGTCTCAGCCTTCGAGAATATATTTGCGGTCGATTCAGAACTCTCGAATGGCTTCCAGTATGCAGTGGCTTCGAGAATGCCCATGGTCTCACCGTCCCGATATTTATCGGGAACATTGGGTTCTGCCAATAGAGCCCTGAAGTTCGCCCATTTGGAGTGTGCCGAGCAGGTCAACGCGGCGACGCTGATGACTGCTAATGCAGCAATATGCCGTAAATTCGACAAGTTCTTATACCCGTCTTGATGTTTCGTTGCAGTTGTAACGATGCTTTTGATGCCGGAGATCCATGGCGCAATGGAATCCGGTTCTCCCCAGCGGGCGGCCACGGCAAGGGAATAGCAGAATGGACGGACTACTTCCCAGTTCTCATTCGCTAGACGAACCAGGGTGGCGTGATTCTCTTCGTTCGTACCGTTGAGTAGCGATTTCGAATAGCGCTCATCGTTAGTAAGGAACTTGATGATGCTCCGTGTTTCTTGAACAATCAGGTCATCCAAGTCAATTCGGCGGGATGAGTCCATAAGCATTTCTTTGGTTAGCTTGCGGAGAAGTTCGGGTCGCTCATCGAGACGAGCCTCATCCACCAGAGCTCGCGTTGTTGCGGGCTTGGGACTTTCGCCCATGATCCTATGGATAGCCGAAATTAGGGACACGGCGTTATTGGTGTAGCTCTCTCCGAAAAGATCCACTCGGTTCACATCATTAAGAGATCGCCCTGCCCCTAATTCCCACTCAGGAACTACTCCTTCGTCGAAACGCACAGGGATCATCCATGTATGGCCGGGAGGCATCTTTCGAAGCTCCTCAACCGCAAGGTTGATCTCCTCGTTCATATTGTTTTTTTGCCGGCCGCGGGAATTATCAGAAAAACATGCCAAGAATACGAGGGCGTCATTTCGAATCGCCTCACGAATCTTGAGCTTCCACCAATCGCCGGGACCAAGATCCTGCATGTCACGCCAGAAAGGTATTTGGGCAGCCGTAAGCATGTTGCATAGGCGGTCAACTTGATCCTTGTCTTCACGCACATAGGAAATGAAAACGTGCTGTCCCTCATCAGTCGTCATAATCAGATCTTAGATCTAGAGCACAGCACGACGATCGATAGACGCACCACCTGGTTCAAAGTCGTTAGCATAGCTAGACGAATAGCGTGCGTGCCAACTGTCGCGTCTCGACAAAGGATCCTTTGCTGAGAGCGTGGCCTCTGCTCCGGCGAGGGACGAAAGCACGGGCTAACGACGAAAATATGGTCTCAACAAAGCATCTCAGGACAGCTTTTGCATGGACAATGAGCCAGAGCCTTTGATGAGACACTTGTGCCATTATCTCTAGTGGAAATTCTTGAAAACCGGTGCAGATGCACTTTATACCGACCTTGAATTCATCCCACCGAACACCGCGCCGACATGCTGGTCGCGATCGGCCGGACGCGCTAGATCGACGGCAAGGGAACCGAAGCACGAAAGTTGGTGAGCCTCGCACTCGAATCCAACTCCGGCTACCGGATCAGCCAGCTACTCAACCGGTTGATCCTCAGCGGCCAGGTAGCCGCCAGCGCCCACTCCAAGCACTGAGGTCCGGAGATCCTACACTTGGCTGATCGTCTTCTTGGCCATTCTCTCTTCTACGATGCATCGAAACACACCATACGATTCATGTTCATTGAGCCGACTGCGAATTCTGAACCCTTGGACTGCAACGCTTGAGGGACGTGCATTCGGTCAATCGTGAGTGGGAAGCCCAATCTAAGATCAGAAGTGGCAACTAAATGATAAGGTCATCGTGCATCTTGAGTGTCAGATCTGAGTTACGGATGGATTCAGCGAATCCTCGAAGAATGGGGCCTAGTTGGCTGAAGACTATCCACTCGAACAGTTGAGCGCGCGAGCATTTGAACAACTGACGGTAGCGCTTTCAATCTTGACGCTTGGCCCAGGGGTAAGCGCATTCGGAGCAGGCGCCGACGGTGGTAGAGAGGCCACATATGAAGGGCCGGTTAACTGGTCTTCCACCACAGGTTTTGGCGAAGAATCATGGGATGGATACATTGTGATCCAGGCCAAGCAAAAAGCCTTTCCCGATGCGGATCCTGCACGAAATGCATCTTGGTTACGAGGTCAAATAAAGACCGAGCTTGACTCGTGGGAACATCCGGATAGCAGGCGTCTAAGATTCCCGAAATACATCGTATTCGTGACTAATGTGCGTTTGTCGAGCACCGCACAATCTGGCGGCATCGATTCACTAAACGAATACATCGCGAAAAGGTCCAAAGAAAAACTCTTTAAATTAGGTCTGCGTGGTTGGAAGATCTGGCATCGAGATCAACTGAATGGCTTACTCTCCGTACATGAAGGCCTTCGAAATGCTTTCCCGGCCATGCTCACGGCGGGGGACATCGTTGCTCGACTTGGAGCTCTAGGTTCCCATTTGCCGCACTCGGATCGAATTCGAGAGGTTCTGATCGAGCATGCTCAATTTTCATTGTTGAACGAGCAATGGGTGAATTTCTCCGAAGCTGGCGGAGATAGTCGTGATTCGATAGACAAAACAATAATTGATCTCCCCGTCTCCAAGGACGGAATTAATCAAGGTTTCGCGCTCAAGACGATTATCCGACAGGGCGAACGTGTCTTGCGTCGATCGCTGACGGCGAATGACAGCCAACGGCATATCGTTCTCACTGGTGCGCCGGGTAATGGTAAAAGCACTCTAAGCAGATTCATTGCGCAGGTCTATCGAACCAATTTCGTCCTAATGAGCCCGTTGATTCCGTCAGCGCAAGAGACTGTCGATGGTACTGCCAATGCGGGGAGACGCCTCAGTTTGGATACCCCCAAGAACGTTCGTTGGCCATTTCGTGTCGATTTAGCGGAGTATGCCGACGGGCTTGGTCCCAACGGCGACAAATCACTTTTACGATGGATATGCGAAAAGATCACACGGCGCTCGACAGTGGATATCACGCCCACAGTGCTACATTCTTGGCTGAGAGTTTGGCCTTGGCTGCTTGTTCTTGACGGTTTGGATGAAGTTACTCAGCCAGAAGTGCGCACAAGAATTCTTGACGAGATCAGACTTTTTGTAGAGCTCGCTGATCAGATAGACGCTGATTTGTTGGTTGTTGTAACGACTCGTCCAACAGGGTATACGGAGAGAGTAGCGCCTCAGTATTTTCATCAGATTGATTTGGGTTACCTCGAACGGTCCAAGGCGCTTGAGTATGGAAACAGGGCGATCGAACGGCGGCTTTCTGGGGATTTAGATCGACAAGAAGGAGTCACTCGAAGCTTTGGTAAAGCTGTTCGCGATCCGAATGCCGAACGGTTGTTAAAAACACCGCTTCAAGTGTTGATGCTGACTTACATTCTTGAAAAACTCGGCACTCTTCCCGCTGACCGATACGAGCTTTTCTGGCGATACTACACGACGGTTTATGACCGTGAAGCAGCCAAACTTACATCCTTAGCATCACTATTTAGCAATCATCGGGCTGACATCACAGACCTCCATGAACGCGTGGCACTGGAGCTCCAAATTCAAGCCGAGACCATGGGGGAGGCGACATCTCATTTGCCTCTAACTACCCTGAGGCAAATGGCTGTTAACCGAATGTCTGATATTGGTCACGACAGTCCCGGATCAGCAGAACGAATTGCTGATCAAATTGTTCAGGCTGCCACGCATCGGCTTGTGCTATTTGTGCCTGAATCTGACGACACAATCGCTTTCGAGGTTCGAAGCCTACAAGAGCTGATGGCAGCAAGAGCAATCAGCGACGGTGAAGATTCCGAAGTGGAACGACGTCTGCTAATTACAGCCCCGAGTCCACATTGGCGCAACACATGGGTATTTGTTGCCGGACGCATTTTTTCAGAAGGATACGACCACCAGCGTAATCGGATTTCAGATATTGTCTCGCGCGTGGATGATCTTGGACCGCTCCCTAGCTGGCTTTGTCCGGTAGCGCCGGAACTCGCGGCGGAAATTTTGGACGATGGTCTTTCCGCCACAAAGCCGAGATGGCAAAGGCGATTCGTAGATCTTGCCCTAAAGTCACTCTCTGGAACCATCCCACGCAACGTGCGTGGTATGGAAATTGGGTTGGCGGCAGCGGCGGATAATCCGAGTATAAAGACCCACATCCGCAATAGCTTTCGGCAGGCATTGGTTTCGGCGCCAAAGCAAATAGCGGTAGCTTGTCTAATTATGGCCGAGGGAAACCTCGGCGGTGCCGCTCCAGTGGATCCGGAAGAAAGACCGGATTACGTGTCACTCCTAGCAGGGACAGGACACCTCAAGAGTGGGCCCATAGTCACATTGGGTGCCCTGCTAGAGGCAGGAATTTGTGATTTTGGCGAAAGCAGGGACGCACGGGAACTTGTCTTGGCCTCCTTGGCCGAGCTACGGCAAATCTCATTTGTTGATACTGGTAACGACGGGCTCGCTCTTCTCCAGTACGACATGGACTTCGCCCCTGATCGGACGGTGGCTGCTTTTGAGAACGATGAAAGTCGAATGGTTTTCGAATTGCTTTGCGGAAACCTGGATCCGACACATTGGTTGGCGCAAGCTGTACTTGCCCGGCTTTTATGGCCAATATTCACAAGAATTCCGGTGGGGGAAGAAATTCGTGAGTCTTTCAATAGAAAGGCTTAGCCCAACCAAGATTTCCACGTTCAGACTGCTCGCGTTCGTCATCGTTTGAAGCCTAGGCAATGAACTTCCCGGGCTTCTCAGTCGTCCGCTGAACAATCCTGTACACCGTGCTGCGGGCAACCCCGAAGAGTTCGGCGATCTCGGCGCTGGTGTGCTTGCCGCCGTGGTGGAGGGCAACGAGGTGCTTTTCCTGGGCGGGGGAGAGCTTGGGCTGCTTGCCGCGCAGCCGGCCCTTGGCCTTGGCGATCGGCATGCCCTCCCTGGTGCTAAATAGCGTCTGATGGTACCGGTGTTCTGGCGACCTGGTACCGCACCCACGGCATAGGTGGTACTGGCGTTCCGGCGAGTGGGTACCGTGTCCAGCATTTTTCGTATTGGCCAAGAACCGTTG